>CAZWDG010000224.1:0-3753 GCA_964633075.1 uncultured Candidatus Brevefilum sp. | reverse complement strand
TTTATTAACTCTTCGATTATTTTTCAAGTTGATCACTCAACTTTTATTTGGGTGAGAAGCAACTCAGAATTCAGGGATCATTTTGCAAAAACCCTAAACTCTTTTTATCACCCATTAATGTAAAGAAATTTACCTTATATACGCCTCCTTTTCTGAAAACATAATTTATTTTAATCAATTTATGAATTGATTCCGATACGCTTAATTTTTGATCTTTGGTAGGCTATCGCTGCACCAACTAAAACAGACTGCCATCCTAATTTGGCTTTTTCAATGATTACTCCGTCTGAATAAGGTAAGCCTGCAATCTCAATAAACTTGGATCGGGTTGCATCAATAAGAATATCCTTAGCCTCAGAAATTCCTCCAGAAACACAGATCTTATCAGGAGCAAATATTGGTGTGATTGAGGCCAAGGCGATTCCCAGATAGCTTCCCAATTTTTCGATTGCCTTGATTGAGGCCTGATTACCTGATTGAGCACTTCTAATGATTTCATAAGCAGACATTATTTTATCATTATTTGGTTCTTTTAGATCGACCTGTTGATATCTTGGCGAAAGTTCTAAATAGTATCTTTCGAGAGCTGAAGATGATACCATTGCCTCTGCGCAACCTTTGCAGCCTGCAGCACATTGGGGTCCACCAGGTTCAACAATCACATGCCCGATATCTCCAAGGCATTCATTGGAAATCCGTAGAATTTCCTGATCGATCGTCATTCCGCCACCCAACCCTGTACCAATGGTCAGTACTAACAATCGATGACTATCGCTTCCATTTCCATAGACAGCTTCAGCTAAAGCGGCAGCGTTTGAATCAATTTCGATATGCACAGGTAAATTTAGTCTATCGGAAATTAAATTTCCAAGGGGTGCATTTTCCAACCATGCGATATTTGGATTATAAGTCATTTTGGTGTGCGCCGGATCAATAAATCCTGCCACGGCAATACCGATGCCTGCTATTGTCTTTGGGTCTTTTGAAATGATAGCTTTAGCTTCTTGCACAATTTGGTTTAGATAATAATCCAAACCCTGCAACCCATTGGTCGGGGTGGTCTTAACCTCCCCGACTTCGCCTGAGGAGTCGACAATCGCAATTTTTGTACTTGTTCCACCGATATCGATTGCTAGGAAATTTGTCATTTACTTCTGACCTCATATCCTTCGGTTTGATTGTGATGATATTCTTCCAAACGATTCAATCTGGTAGATGACAAAAGAACACCTGATCTGATCATTAACAAATGCTATTTGATTGGATTAAGCCAAAGATCGATGGGTTTTTCAATGCCGCTTGGTAGGAATGGCAGCTCAACGCGACAACCAAGGCCGGCTGATTGGTATCCGGCATACAAGGCTTCCTGCACAAAGCGACCATCTTCACCGGTGACTATCGGTGCTTCCTTTCCACGTACACAGCGCGCAAAATGAGCCATTTCTTGCGGAAAGCCGTAGTTCCAAAGTTCCTCAAAAACAGGGTAGGTCCACCCTTTGGTGGTGGGTGCTTTCTCTACGGCATAGCCATAGCCTTCTTCCGAATAGGTTGGAAGCGCATTTCCCATATGCAAATTGGCGTAAGAGCAACCCTTGTTTCCAAATATTTCAATGCGATCATCCATCCCACCGGTGCGAGCCCAGCTGTCTTCAACTAAGGCAATTTTGTTTCCCTCGAATTCAAGAAGGCAGAAACTATTGTCATCGCCTTTTGTGATATTCTGATGCACGTATGTGCCCATTTGAGCTGTGACCCGCAGGAGTTTGGGTTTACTTAAGAACCACCATACAAAAGCGATGCCATGACAGCCCATATCCATGAAAACCCCACCTCCTGATTGGTCAATATCCCAGAACCAATCCGCGTGAGGGCCAAAATGCTTTTCGCTTTGCTTAACCAGATATACCTCACCGAATGCGCCTTGATCAGCCATCTCTTTTGCTTTGACATATTTGGGAGTGAAGTAGAGTTCTTCAGCGTACATTAATAAGACGCCTTGTTTTTTACAGGTCTCAATCATTAGATCCGCTTCTTCAAGGGTCATACACAGCGGCTTTTCACAAACCACATGTTTTCCTGCATTGGCAATATCCACTGTCATTTGGCAATGCAATCTATTGGGAGCGGTGATGGTGACCATCTCGATCTCAGGATTCTTTAACATTTCCTTATAATCGGTATAAACATTAGGAATGTTGTACTTTTTCGCAAGATTCCCAGCGTTTCCGGGCGTGGGCGAGGCAACAGCGATAACTTCCGCCTCTTCAGGCATGATCCGGAATGACTCCGCATGGATATCTGCTTCAAATCGCGAGCCGATAATACCAACCTTTACTTTTCCTTTTGATGTCATTTTTTCTCCTTTTCTTGTGATTGTGAATATTATATTACACCAGGTTTACTATTCTCGTAAAACAACTTTACCAATCCGCTTGAATTTTCCTGGTTCTATTTTCTGGCGCAAAGCTAACACATACGCCAGGATTTGCAAAGGTAATATTTCAGCTAAAGGTGATGCAATGGTTGCAACATTTGGCAAATCTATACTCTGTATTCCTGAAGGTGGGTGGTTGCCAACCCAGAGAACATGACATCCATGTTGGGTGACTTCGCTAGCCAAAGAAGCGTTGAGTTTTGAGGTTTCTGGGTTACCCTCGATGATGATGAGTGTTAATCCGGAATCTGCCAATTCTAAGGGACCATGACGAAATTCTGCTGCATTCATCCCTTCTGTTGTTAACCTTGCAGCCTCTTTCTGGTTCAGAGCTGCCGTCATCGCTGTGCTCATCGATGAACCTCTTCCTAAGATGATGGTTTTTTGAATTTGACCTATCTTCTCATCAATTTCTTTAGCTTTTGCTTCCCATTCTTCTAAATATGACTCAAAGAAATCGCAAGCTTGTCGCATCTCTTGAAGTGAATTCGATATATCTTTTCCACAAATTTGATGGGATAAAAGGATCGATAATCCCAAGGAATTAAAAAATGTCTTCGTTGCGACGCCGGTCTCTTCTCCCGCAGTTAAATTAATAACAAAATTTGAATTCTCCCCTAAAGGACTATCAATATTATTCGTCAGGGATAGTATCGAATTGTAGGGATGATTGGCTAATTTTGAGATTAAATTAAGAATTTCTGCGCTTTGGCCTGATTGTGAATTTAATATCAGAAGTGTGTTTTTGTCTATCTGATTGATCGCATAATGAAGCAACTCGGCTGTGTGCCAAAAGGAAGCCTGAATGTTGTGGGAACTTAATTGGAGAAAAGCAGGGTAGAGAGCATTATAAGAAGCCCCATGACCTGCTAATATCACTTTTTTAATTTTTTCAGAGAGGTATTGCTTATGAAGGATTTCCCCAAAATGCAAAGGAAATGACTCCAAAGCCTTTCGTAAATAGAAAGGCTGATCTAAAACATCTTTGATAAATTGATGCGCAGGAAAATGATGTGCTGTAGTAATGGCAATTACTCCTTTTAGTGGAATTCCGAACCACATGTTAAATGGTGTATAATTATAAATGTTCGGATGTTCGGATGTTAAGGTGTATTATAATTGTACTCTTAAATTTTTGTAAGATTTTCACTTTGCTACGAATTTGATGTTGATTAACTTCAATTACTTGGATCAAGTTAGTTAAAGCTCGATGTCAGAAAAAAACAGGCAATGACCGTAACCCGGTGAAAGGGGAAGCATGAACAAAATGGCAGATACTTTTCCAAAAATTGAAACAGTCAAGCGAGATACTCATAATC
>CAZWDG010000223.1:3100-3769 GCA_964633075.1 uncultured Candidatus Brevefilum sp. | reverse complement strand
CCAAACCACACCCCCCACTCTTCAACAGCAGGATTGCCTGAGTAGTAACAAAAATTCGATTAATATAAATTTTGGACTGCTTGAGTGTACAATTGGACTCAGGATGAAATTTTCACCCTCACTTACAAGAATTTAGCTCATTTAGTTGATAGTTAATTAATACATACTCATGAATTTACTTGCTAGTCACCCACCAACTCTAAATGACAGTACGCCTCTGCTTTTCTTGGATAGGAGACAGTTTCTCTTTTTCCGTTGGCAATTTTGAAGGTATCAGGAGGGCTCATGTTGGGAATTGTTCAAATCTTAGGTGGTTTAGCCCTGTTTCTTTTCGGCATCCAGATGTTAAGCTCGGGTATTGAAAAGCTGGCGGGTGACCAGATCCAAAAATGGTTGGATCGTGTCACCAATAATCGATTCAAGAGCGCAGTATTTGGCTCGGTGGCAACAGCATTGGTTCAAAGCAGCAGTTTGTTAATGGTCACCATGATCGGCTTGATTAACGCCAACCTGATGTCAGTCCAACAGGCCATCGGGGTCATGCTAGGCCAGGAAATTGGCACCACTATAACTGGGCAAATCGTCGCCTTTGATATTGGCGATTTCCGTCTGGTATTGGTCATCATCGGGTTGATCTTTTTGGAGTTTTTCCCCCACCGTGATTGGAAA
>CAZWDG010000223.1:0-3090 GCA_964633075.1 uncultured Candidatus Brevefilum sp. | reverse complement strand
GATTGGAAAAAATTTGGCGAGATTTTCATGGGGGTGGGCATCTTGTTTGTTGGCATGGGTTTCATGTCCAGTGCGTTAGGTGAACTGATCAAGATCCCCTGGGTGGCAGATGGGATTGTGTTGATGTGCCAGCACACCTGGCTGGGGATTCTAGCCGGCACGCTACTCACGGCGATCACCCAAAGCAGCTCGGCGGTGACAAGTTTGGTGATTGCCATGGGGATCAGCGGTGTGATTTCTCTGAATGGTGCCATCGGCATCATCCTCGGAGCCAATATTGGCACCTGCATCACCGGATTAATCGCCTCATTGCGCCTTTCACCCACGGCACGCCAAGCCTCATTGGCTCAAATCATCATCAACATCACAGGGGTCGCTGTTTTTATTCCCTTTATTGCCCCCTTCGCCAACCTTGTCCAACATACCTCCAATTTGCTGCCGCGCCAGATTGCCAACGCACACACTATTTTTAATGTGATTGTCAGTCTTCTTCTGTTCCCGTTTGTCAAGCAAATTGCTGATCTTGTCCAAAAGCTTGCCCCAGTCAGACCGGAAAAAGCGAAGAAGCGGGTAACCGTTTTTATTGATGAAAACCAATATGCTTTCCCCTCTGTGGCGATCACAGAGGCAGGGCGCGAGCTGGTTCGGTTAGGAGAGGTGACATCGGAGATGGTTGAGCTGAGCTGCCAGGCGTTCATGGAGAAAAACATGGATGAAGCTGAACGTGTACTTAACATGGAAGATGGGGTTATTGACCCAGTTACGGATGAACTGGAACACTTTCTCAACACTTTGATGCGATCGGATTTGAGTTTTGCCCAACAGAAGCGCACTTTCCAAATCAAAACACTATTGATAGATATTGAGCGGGTGGGGGATATGGCTGAAGATATCGCCCAATTTGCTCAGGATCGCATTTTGACGGATATTCCTTTTTCCGTTGAGGCTAAGATGGAATTTGAAAAGTCGTGGCAACATGTCCACGAGACTTATCAACGATCCATACAAGCTTTTCGTGAAAAGGATCGCCAATTGGCTGAAAAGGTTTGCGAAGCGGAGAGTCAATTTGACCAGATGTACTGGGCATCACGTCAACGGCATATCCAACGTCTTGAGGCAGGTACCTGTGCACCCAAAGCAGACGTGGTCTTCACTGAGACCCTGCGCTTGCTTGAGCGAATCAGCGATCACGCGGATAATATTGGTGTTAGTGTGATGCGTAATTAGGGAGATGAGCCGCGATGACGAAGCGAAACAGCGCGGTTATCGGACCCAACAAATCACCAGCATCATCTACCAAATAAGCACGTTCTATCGCTTTAGTATTACTATGTTCAATCAGCCTGAGATTTCTAGCGTTCAAAAATGATTCAATTTCTCCCTCACCGATTGAGAACATGAGCTCTTCATCCGCATGATATTCCTTCATGGTTTGAAGAAATTCTTTTGCCCCGTAGTAGTCACCCAAATCTGCTTCAGGTGTCGAAATGATGTAGTCAAATGCGAGGGAGCTGTCCTTTTGAGTGAATTGACTGAAAAATGACAGGGTTTCATCCACAGATTCACGGTCGAGATAGTAACTGACACCTTCCCAAATGAACAGCGTTTTATCTTGATCTTGAAATCCAGCTGTTTTAAGAACCTCTGGGAGGGAGTCTTTGAGGAAATCTATGGGGACGAAGTTGACCTGTTTTGGAATTGCGATTTTTGCCCTATTTAGGCAGATAATTTTGCTGTTTTGTGTGCGAGGGCTATCCAATTCGTAGATCCTTGTGTTTTCGTTCAGTGCGCCAAAACGATAGGCTCTCGTATCATAGCCGGCGCCAAGCAGAACGATTTGTGGTGTGTGATTTTTAAGCGCTCGAACAAATAACTCGTCAAAATAAGCCGTTCGAGCGATGACATATTCATGTAATCCTGGGAAGTATCTGTTTAATTTCTCCTTGGTGTTGTTCTGAATGGATTTAAATCGCAAGAAGAAACGATAATGAGGCGGTAAGAAGAACTCAGCCAGAGAATCAGGTCCAAAGGGCGAATCTTGATGAATTTTATGCGCCAGAGCTCTGTGGAGGACGTTGAAAAAGGCCGTTTTCGATGGCTTTTGTTTAATTCCATTGTTTGACATTGCTTAATCCTTTTCTTGGATTTATTCGTTTATTGTTATTCCTAAATCTCTGGAATTTTTCCCCAGAAATGTAGGTCGGGTATCCATACCCGACATATGCCTGTGCTACCAAATCCCAGGGATCAAACGGTGACGCACTTGCCTGGCATAATCCTCATAACCCGACAGCTCTTCTCGCAGCATCTGATCTTCTTTTGCGGTCCTGATCACGAATAACATATCCATCAGGAGACCTGAGATAAGCGCAAGCCACGAACCCAGGGCTGGTCCTAAACATAGAAAGAGGGTGATGATTCCCAAATACATCGGGTGGCGAATGAAATGATAGGGTCCTGAGGCGATCACTTCCTGTTCTCTATCCTCTTGAATGCGAGCATAGCGCGACAAATAAGTATTGGTCCTTACCGTCCACATAATGAAGGTGCCAGCAAAGATCAACCCACACCACGCCAGTATTTGGAGGAATAGAGGGACTGTTGATATCTTAAATCGTCCTACATCCAATCCGGCAAGGATGAAAATCGTCGGAAGGAGGGCTGTGTAGATTGCCATGATGACTTTGTCCCAGCGCTTCACATTCGAGCTAATTTTGCTTCTCTCTCGGGTTTGTTCCGGATCCTTGTATATGCCGAAAAATATATAGATTAGAAAGTAGGCTAACAAGAAAACGACCAACATCCATGCTTGCAGCCATTTCCATGTGCCGGCTGGAAAAAACAAGAGCAAGACTAAAACGCCTAAAAGGATGATTAGCCAGGTTAGGATTCTTATTAAATTTGGTTTACCGATTTCAGCCATTCTCTGTCTGTTCTAATTATTTGGTCAAGCAAAGGCGCAGCTACTCTTTTTGTCACATATGGATCAATGTATCAATCAATATTACCAGTATTTTCCGTTAATTAATCAACCGATATCCTGAAAAGCTACCGAGTGATTATGGTTAATCTTACTGCCCCATTTAAATT
>CAZWDG010000222.1:0-3771 GCA_964633075.1 uncultured Candidatus Brevefilum sp. | reverse complement strand
CCTATGATCAATCTGGGCTTCTTTCAAAACTGGAAGAAGCCCAGCGCATTTTAATTGCAATATATTTATCTAGAATTCTTGAATTTAAGGTAATTCGTATGGAAGAACCTTTCTTAAGGCTGAGACTAGTCAGTAAGCACTATGCTGGTGTTACGGCACTGGATCAAGTTGATTTTGAGCTAGAAAGAGGTGAAATCCATTGCCTTGTGGGGGAAAATGGGTCAGGAAAATCAACGTTAATCAAAATTATTTCAGGCACAATAACAGCAGATCCAGGCTCGCTCATTGAAATTGAGGGAGAAGTGACCCACACACACAAAGCGATCGATGCCATCGATAGGGGTATTCAAGTTATCTACCAGGATCTTTCTCTATTTCCTAATCTTACTGTTGCAGAGAATATCGCTTTGGGAGAGTTTGTGAGTGAGCACCGTCGACTTGTTCATTGGAAGCAGTTGTTTGAAAATGCAGAAAGAGCCATCGCACGAATAAACGTAAATTTGAAGTTGGACGCTCTAGTTTCTGAAATTTCAATTGCGGATCAACAACTGGTTGCAATCTGTCGTGCCCTAACCCGAGATGTCAAGCTGATCATCATGGATGAACCCACGTCTTCATTGACAAGGCGCGAGGTTGAGTCGCTCCTCTCAGTCGTCATGGACATGAAATCGAAGGGGATCGCCACCATCTTCGTGAGCCATAAATTGAATGAGGTGTTTCAGGTCGCAGATCGGATTAGCGTTTTGCGTGATGGCAAAATGGTAGGTGTTTTCCCTAGCTCTGAAATGGATGAGGAAAAATTAACTCACCTGATGACGGGCAAAAAAGTGTCCTACCAGAATTTCTCACTAGCATCTAATGGGAATAAGCCAATTTTAGAGGTTCGGGGGCTAAACCGGGAAAGTGAATACACAGATATTAATTTTCAATTATTCCCAGGAGAAATTCTTGGTATTACGGGATTACTAGGTTCGGGGCGCACGGAGATGGCGCTTTCATTATTTGGTATTAACAAGCCTGATGAAGGACAAATTCTTGTCGAGGGAAACCCGGTCAAGATCAAAAGTGTCCAGGATGCCATGCGGTTGGGCATTGCTTATGTACCAGAGGATCGCCTCGTTCAAGGATTGGTTAATCAACAGCCTGTTGGTGACAACATTATCATTACCATTATTGATTTGTTAAAGAACCGCTTTAAATTAGTAGATAAATCAAAAAAGAAAAAGAATATTGAACGCTGGATTAATGAGCTTGAAATAAAAGTACCCAGTGTCGATTCTCCAGCACAGACGCTTTCGGGTGGAAATCAACAACGGATTGTCTTGGCCAAATGGATCAGTACAAATCCTAAAATTTTAATTTTAGATGGTCCGACGATTGGAATTGATGTGGCCGCAAAATTCTCGATTCATGAAATCATTCGGAATCTGGCAAAACAAGGCATTTCAATTATTTTGATCTCAGAGGAGGTCCCGGAAGTATACAATAACTGTAATCGTGTTCTGGTCATGCGCAAGGGCTGTATTGTGAAAGAGTTTGACACCAGCCAAGTCACAATGGAAGATATCCAGGAATTTGTTAATGAAACCTATTAAAGAAGAAATGCAATGAAAAACTTTTTATACAGACATGAGACATATGTATTTCTAGCTATTATCGTTTTTATTTCTGTTGTATCAGCGATCAATCCAGCCTTTTTCACTCTTGAAAACTTCTTTGATCTACTTAAAAGCGCTTCATTAATGGGGACATTTGCAATTGGGATGTTGTTTGTTCTTATTTCTGGCGGTATTGATATCTCTTTTACCGCAATTGCTACAGTTTCTGGTTACACAATTGCTGTGTTGTTATTAAGGATTGGGGAGAATCTCAATATCCTGCTGGTCTTTATTATTGCTGCTATCATCGGCATTGCGCTTGGAATGGTCAACGCTTTGATCATCTATAAATTTAAGATACCAAGCATTATTACGACCATTGCCACACAAAATATTTTTTACGGCATTCTCACGGTGATTACAACGGGGACCTGGCTTTATGGTTTCCCCAAATGGTTTGGAAATTTTGCCACAATTCGTGTTTTTACGCTCTATTCAAGTCAGGGGGTACCTTATGGGCTTTCCATTGTGACGGTGATCTGGATTGCCCTGCTTCTGATCAGCTATTTCATCCTTAAATTCACCATTTTAGGTCGCGGCATTTATGCGATGGGCGGCAATACGCTCTCAGCTCAAAGAATGGGTTTCAATCTTCTTGGCCTGACATTATTTGTTTATAGCTGGATGGGTTTAATGGCTGGCATTGGGAGCGTGATTCAGGCCTTATTGGTGCAAACTGTCGCGCCAAATTCACTTGTGGGAAAGGAAATGGACGTCATCGCAGCGGTTGTGCTGGGTGGTGCCAGTATGGCTGGGGGAAGTGGCTCTGTCCTGGGGATGATCCTTGGCGTGACTCTCATCTCTATTTTGGGCAATGGTATGACGATTATGCGTGTTCCCGCTGTTTGGTACGATGTGGTGATAGGTTTGGTAATCATCGTCAGTGTGGGTGCAAGTGCCTACCGACGAAAGCTCTTCACACGTCGAAAAGTTATCACAGAGACAACCTCGCCCGGAGGACAAAGTGCTTCGTAAAATCTCCTACTTTGTTATTTTAATCATCGCATTAATGGCCGTCACACTGTTGATGATTTTGTTAAACGGTATCGATTTTCTTAGTCTTAGAAATCTTAAGTCCATGTCATTTCAACTGCCTGAACTTGGGATTCTAACGCTGGCAATGATGGTCACGATGCTCACTTCAGGGATCAACTTGTCTATTATTGCGACTTCGAACCTTTCTGGGATTGTGATGGCTTTAATCCTGACGAGGGTTGTCCCTCCAGAGAGCCCCCTAGCTGGCAGTATTTGGATCACACTGCTAGCCATCCTTGCTGGGCTTGCCGTTAGCGCGATTGTTGGCAGTTTGAACGGCTTTTTGATTGCTGTGGTGGATATCTCCCCGATCCTTGCCACATTAGGAACAATGATCATGATCGGTGGGCTATCTGTTGTGATTACAGAAGGGTATGTTATCTCGGGTTTTCCACAATCGATATTGACCATTGGGAACAAATATTTATTAGGGATACCCAATCCTATGATCATTTTCCTTATCTGCGCAGGGGTGATGGCGCTGATATTAAACCGCACACCCTTAGGCACGCGGATCTATATGATTGGGTCCAACCCGATAGCTTGTTTTTACTCAGGTGTTGATAATCGGAAGGTACTATTTAAAACATATATCATTTCTGGCATCTATTCTGGAATAGCAGCAGTCATCATGATTTCACGGTTTAACTCTGCCAAAGCGGATTACGGTGAATCTTACCTTTTACAGACGGTTTTAGCTGCAGTTTTAGGTGGGATCAGTGCAGCAGGTGGATTTGGAAAAGTTGGTGGCCTGATCATTTCCCTAATCATTATGCAGATGATCTCAAGCGGGCTCAATTTACTAGGCGTTAGCAATTTTCTTACCATTGCGTTGTGGGGAATTATCCTCATACTGGTGATGGTGTTTAAGTATCTACTTGAAAAAGGAATCTTAAAAAGGCAGGCAGCATGATGAAATATCTATTAGGAATTGACTTAGGAACAACCAGCCTAAAAGTCAGCCTTTTCCAGGACGATGGCGAATTGGTTGCCTCTAAATCCAGTGAATATCCAATCTTGGTACCTAAGGTCGGTTATGCAGAGCAAGACCCTCAGCTTTGGTGGCAGGGTTTCATAG
>CAZWDG010000221.1:0-3776 GCA_964633075.1 uncultured Candidatus Brevefilum sp. | reverse complement strand
AGAAAGGAGCGTAAACCTATATCTGATGTTGTTGGATTGTTGGTAAATGGACGAATTTTTGATTGTCTTCCTGTGAGGTTGTGTTCCCATCGAAAAAGATCAATGTGAACACTAACTTTTGACTTGCATCGATGTACTTTTTACAAATCTGGAAGATCTAGGAGGCGTCCCAATGCGCGCTCTGTCCATATGATCATTACAATATCCGGATCCTCAGAATCAAAATAGAAAGGATCAATCTTGTCTAGGTTGATAAACACCGAACGGCTGAAATCTTGTCTTAAAAATGGGGTTAATCCAACGCCAAAGGAATCATGGAAAACAAGCAATTTCAATGGTGGGGAATTGGGATTTATATATTCCTTATATGAATCAGATACATCTCTGAACTCAAGATTGATCTTCTCGGTTAGCGTTAATTGGTAAAATGCCTCATGAATGCCCATATTCATCATATTAAGCGCCAGGTCTCCACCCCTGATTGGTGTTGTCTCATAAGCATAATCGCAAAGCTGGTGAGGTGTAATTTCAGGATAGGTCTTAGTTAATTCTTGCATAATCGCTTGATAGGCAAAAAATACACCGTGTGGGTTCCAGTGTGTATCTGTTGCATAATAAACTTGCATTTCTTCTTTTGCATTTAAAAGAATGTCTCTCAAATCGATATATATTAGGCTTTCATTTTCAGTCAACAACGCATTCATTTGATCATATCTGGACCGTTCACCCATCACAGGGATCGTCTCAGGAACATATTCTGGATAAATTGTGTTTTTGCTTGGCGGTATGACGATGACCAATTGTCTCCCTTGGGATTTGAGGTGTTCGTTTAATCGATTTATTTTTCCTTCCATTTCATTGAGTAGTTCTTCCGAAAAAGGCCAAACATTTTGATAATCATTCAGGCTGGTTTGATTGGCAAAAACCAACCAATTCCCCTTGGACACAATTGCGTCTTTAAAAATGCTATCCCCAAGGAAATACCTGATTACTGAAAACGATTCTCTTAAGTGAACACTGCCGATAAAAGTTTTTTCATATTGTTCCATTTTGGGTACGGACAATATACCAGGTACAAACGCAAGAAGGAGTAAAAACAGGCAGAAGAAATATCGATATGAGACGATCAAATTCATTCTTTTTTTCGAAAGATACTTACCCGATCTGAAAAGGGTCGTCACCATCAGATAGATTAGAAGTGGCAATACAAAGATGACGATGAGTATATTTGTCGCTGATTCAATCCATATCCCAAAACCTGTTAACCAATTCTGGGGGAGTCTACTTGGACGCCCTAAGTACCACCACAATCCCAGCGGAAAGCTGATTGCCAATGAAAGAAAGATCCCAATTTGATTGACCTCTATTGCATTGGTCATAAACATCTGGATTGTGATTGCGGAGAGGTAATAAGAGATGATAAACATTAACGCATAAATCAATAGTATCGTCAGCCAATTAGACTGTTCCCCCTGCCAAAACAGTGACCTTCGAAAGCAGATAAAGGTCCCAAAACTAATCCCCAATAGAAAGCTGAAAATTCCTCGAAGATATTTTTTGCCTGTGATTTGATTATTTTTTGATGCTGTCATCATGAGATAGTCACTCATTTTCTCTTAATCAAAAACCACCATAGATATTTCCAACAGTATTTGTGCTGACAATGGATGCCAAGCTGAGCATCAACAGGAATAAAAGGATTAAGTCATATCCGGTGGTGCCGTATGTCGCTAAAACTGATTTTTGTGTGTTCGACATTAGCTTTTTTATCAATGAAGGTATGAATGGAAAGGAGAATAAGATTCCAACCACCATTGCTATCCACACTGTATGATCAATTATAGGCAAGGGACGCGTAAGCGCGTAGGGTTGAGGTGTTATCTCTCCATCCATACCCAACAACCGGGCAATGAACTTAATTCCAAAGCTCAGGGAATTTGAGCGAAAGAAGACCCAGCTAAAAAATACAATGCTGATAGTATAGAAATGCCGAAGAGGTTTCCATGCCTGTTTTATTAATTTTGATACAAAGGTCATTTCCAGAGCCAGGAAGATGCCATTTAGAATCCCCCACAAGATGAAATTTGGAGTGAGACCATGCCAGATTCCCATTACCAGAAACGCAATAATTATATTGGTCTGCTGTCTGAGTATTTTGACGCGTCGCCGTTTGAATTCAAGAGGGATAAAGATATAATCCCGCACCCAAGACGAGAGGGAAATATGCCAGCGCCGCCAGAAATCCGATAAGCTTTCGGCGTTATATGGATAATTAAAATTTTCCATCAATCGAAGTCCAAAGATTTCACCCATCCCTAAGGCCATATCTGTTAATCCAGAAAAATCATAATAGAGTTGAATGGCAAATCCAATCAACATAAACCATGCCATACCTGTGGAAAAATCGGGTGAAGATAATTCAAAGCTAGGATTGATGGCACGGGCAATCGTATCCGCAATGAGAATTTTTTTTGCCAATCCCAGGATAATCCGCCGTCCCCCTTGATAGGCGCGATCAAGCTCAGGTTTCGGATTTTTGATATCTTCTCGCATTTCCCAATAGCGCATAATTGGTCCCACCAGTACTTTTGGAAAGAAGAAGGTGAAAATTGAAAAATCGAGAAAACTTGTTTCAGGTTCACACCTCTGATTGTGAATATCGAATAGATAAGCGATGTTTTGAAAGGTGATGTAAGAAAAACCTAAAGGTAAAGCGAAATCAGAAAGAAAATGCTGCAACTTCTCAGGAAGATTTATTGCTGCAAGTCCAATCCCATAAGCATCCAAGATCTTCAAGGCCAGCAAAGCGAAGGCATTTATGCAAACGCCGGAAATTAAGAGGGTTTTGGATTTGATTGGTTGATCTCGATCCGTTTGGAGAATTTTCCCCAGAGAATAATTTAACCAGGTTATAACGATCAGGAATGGGAGAAAATATGGATTGGTTAAGGCATAAAAGAAAAAGCTAGCAAATAAAATAATCAATGATCTATAAGAGTTTTTACTCAAATAGAATAAAATGATGATAATAGGTAGAAATAAGAGGAGGAATAATGGTTAGTAGAAATTCATAAATTGTGGTCACCATAATTAAGTAAATGACAGGAAAGATTTTACCTCATTTAAGCGTCAGGTTGGTCACCATGTCTCATTTCAATCAAGCCCCCTAAATTCTCCTTCCAGAAATTTGTGTTTTGCTCTATAATGTTTTTATAATTTTTCTATTAAATGGAGATAGTAATGTCCAATAAACCAGAAATTGATGTCCAACGTCGCCGTAAAGGTGAAAAACCGACCCGTCAGGCAGAGCGACCGGTCAGGCGAGAGACAGGTCAAGAAACCAGGCCGCCTGTAGGCGCAGCCGGTGATGGCGTTACAGGTGGGATCCCAGGTGGTTCATTACTCAAAGGTACAACAGGAAAACTCGGTTGTGGCGGTATCCTTCTGATTGGGGTGATTATCATCGCTTATGTAATCTTTGGGGGTGGCTTGGGAGATTTAGCGCCCAGCGATCAGCAACCTGCGGATTTTAGCTACCAGGAAGAAGAACCCGCCCTCCCTGTAGCAACAAGAACGCCACGGCCGACCGTCCCCCCGTCCAGCGGGGGCAGCGGTGAAACCTGGTTGGTGATGACCTACCAGGATGCTGACGATCAGGCGTTGGAACAGGATATTTTCATCGATTTAAACGAAATGGAAAGAATTGGCTCCACTGAACAGGTGCGGATTGTCAGCCAGATCGACCGTTTTCGGGGCGGGTTTTCTGGGGATGGGGA
>CAZWDG010000220.1:0-3794 GCA_964633075.1 uncultured Candidatus Brevefilum sp. | reverse complement strand
GTTTAACAAAAGGCAAACCATGGCGATCATAGGTGAACCAATCCATCTTGAAAGCCCAACCATCTCGGGGGAGATTGCCAAAATAAAAGATGCGATTGTCGTCGGCCAGCGACCCAGCTGTTCCCTGAATAAAAAGGGGATGAATACGATTAAAGCTCCGATCACTGCAGGCCAAAAACGCGCCAGGAAATTACTTGAGGTAAACATAAGAAAATTAACCCCAGTTAACCCCACTGCCGTCATGTCAGGGCCAAATAAGGTCTGTGCTCCCCTTGCCACGCCCAGGGCTTGCAGGGCGATTGCTGCCTCTCCATCGAATAAGGGCATCACCCCTAATCGGATCAAACGCAAGCCCAGCGCCAGGGCAAAGGCACCTATCAAAAGAGCGAGTTGCAAGGAGGATTGATTATCGGTGTTCTTCATAAGGTAATTGTTTGTGTCAATCTCGATTCGATAATAACAGCATTAATCCACCGAACGAATTTCCATCGCTGGATGAAACAGATCAAGTGCGTAATAAGGACAATGCAATTTTACTGGATATTATAAACCGCTTTTAGAGCAACTCAATTGCTGATATTTTGTCATAGAAAAAATCTGTCTGACGATACGAATATTTGCTTAACCCACTTCCCCATGCCAGATTTCATAATTCTCACCTGATCTAACGCAAAGGGTTATGGAAAATTATTCTATAACCTTGTAAATGGTCGTGTTCCCTTCGTGATAAACTTCCTCCCAGAGCTGTCCCTCAAAACGCTCAAACTTATCCAGCCCTCCACCCGGGTAGAAAATCCGCTCTAACTGACCCACGACAATATAGGCCACATCGTGCTGATCAAGAAAATCGATCACCTCATCATACACATCAGTCGTATAGAACGCGTTCACCGAATCAACCCGCTCCTGGACAACATTGCTTCGCAATACAGCCCTTTGCTGTCGTTGATGCCAGTTCCAACCAACCACGCCTGGCAATCCGGTATAGATGGTATAACGATTTCCCCAACGATATTCGTACGCCTGACCCTCAAGGATTACCGGGGAGCCCTGTATGTGATCCTGCATCCAACGAATGGCTTCATAATCTTCTACCAGTTGCATTTCAGAGCCCAGGTCATAATAAACTGCGTGTGCCATAAAGGCCATCCCGTCCAGGGTATGGGGTGCATCCGCTACCATTCGATCCCGGATCTTATCGGTGGTTCCCATCACAGTGAACAATGCCGCAGAAGTGAACAGGCAGAATAATAAAAGCTGCCAGACAAAGCGCAAGCCTTCGTGCCAATACCGCAATGACTTTATCACCCAACCGAGAGAAATCCCAGTACTGAGTGCAAACAAAATCCATGCCTGCAGATAAAACTTAAAAACTGTGTTCATCCGACCGATATCTCCCGGCAAATAGATCAATTCGACCGTGAGGGTCAGGGTTACAGCCGTTCCAATCAGGAATAAATGGAAGCGACTGCCATCCGATGCGCCAGGGCGAAACATTAATATCACCGCCCATACACCCAGCGGAAGGGCTATCAAAGCCACAACCACATCCAGGAACAAGAAAATGACCAAGAGGATCAAAAACAGAATGACCCCGGCATAGATCCAAGTGAAATACGGTTTCAAGCGTTTTAAAGCAGATGCCGGCGTGGTTTTCATCCAATGATAGGTTTCCCAAGCCATCCAACTGGTGATCAGGAACAGGAACAAGCCCCAATGCGTGAAATACGAACTGAGGGGGGTGCGGCTCCCTTTCCAAATCTCGATCTGTGTGTAACCCTGACCAAACCAATAGTTAAAGGGCTGATAGAATAGCACTGCCAGGGATATCAAGCACAAGACTGCGATCAAGGCGACCCCTATTTTTTCAAACCAGTCACCCCCTCGCAGGTTTATTTTTAGGTTTGGTCGGTAATGCCTCAAAATGCTGTAAATCAAGGCAATTGAAGCAAGGACAAGATAAGTGTAAAAATCCCAGGTATTGGTGGGTCTTAAAGCGCCAATGACCAGTGCCCCCATCACAAAACTCACAATCATCCCCAACCATTTCAACCGTCCATCCTTTTCACCCCAGCGTCCCTGATTCAGGAGGACGGACATACTCCAGCTGATGGCAAGGATCGTCACGGGAAACGCGATCAGGTGGGCATGAGGATCAGCATAAATAAATGAAAAATAGGGAAATTCTGTGATTGGCTCACCGGGGATCACGCGACTGGGGAACCAGTACCAATCACCCGGGTAAAAGGGCATCGGAGTGCCGCGTAAAAACTGAATGAATCCCTGAATGGTCCATCGGATTTGCTGACCAAGAGAAGCATCCGTAATAGACGCACCGCCAGCCGCCAACTGCCTATAACCATTAGCGATCAACTTGGTTGTCCCCAGGTTGCCAAGCAAAGCCAAAACAACGGCAGTTGCCAGACCCACCCAAAATGCCATAGAGAAGGGACCTTTCTGGTCTCGTTCACCTGCTCGCAAAGCTCTTGAACGCGGGATCCCTAGGTAAAAATTCCACCCGACCGAAAAGGCGCCCAAAACCAGCAGGCTGTACCAGATGGGCAGGATAATGTTGTATGCAACAGCAGGTACAATGCCCAGCAATTTGATCGGCACACCAATGATCAAAAATCCGTAGTAATAATAGTTTATATACCCTCCTGCAAACCAGGGATCATAAGGTGGAAAGGTCGTACTCTTCAACACCGCATTCAGGTAGGAGAAATCCATTGGCTTTTCCCCGCCCTTGTAGGGATGCCAGAGATCTGGGTTTCCCAAACGGACCAGGATGAAGTAGATGAATGCGATCAGGGCTAAGCCCTCTATCACCAGGTAATAGCGCCAATTTACTTTAATCTCATCCCACAGGGATTTCCTTTGCGGCAAGATTAACAGTACCGAGAGTAATAAAATCCCTCCTAGGACAAGAAGGATGGTCGTTTTTGTAAAGGGGACACCAAGAGAACCCAAGATCCATACGAGAAAAGCCAAAAGGAGCAGTCCAGCCAGCTTGGAGAGGGGGTAACCACGGTCTGCCAACCCCGGTAAAGCTAAGCGTACCACCGGGTAACACAACCATCCCAGGATCAACACAAAGAGATAAAAGACTGCAGCAGCTATGGGTTGGGATCTATTCAGAAGGCTTTCTCTGTCAAACAGTTCAGACCATGTGCCCCCCGCCCTTTGCTGTTCTAGCCGGTCTTCAGGAAGCATCAGGGTGTACCGAGGCTCATCAACCTGATCCGGGTTAGGACCCTGATAATTGGCAGCATCACCTGGTGTGAAATAGACAACTTTGCTCAAATCCACAGAACGCAGGATGGCGCGCATCGCAAGTGGATCGTAAGACTCAGTCTTTTTAAAAATTAACACCTTGGGATGATCGTAAACGGTAAAGGCTTCTTCAGCAAATTGCGTGTTGAACGCTAATGGTCCAAGGTTTGGATTGGATTGAAAAGTTGCCACCAGCTCAAAGCCAAGCTGACCCTCGAACATCCCCAATTTTGCCACACTGTAACACCAATCAATCTCAGTCCCGGTTGGACAACCCAAAAGGTTGCGATAATATGCGGTTGTCAGCGGATAACGCTCAGGCACACGAGTTGTGGTGCCCCATTGGCGATTCGATGTGATAAAAATATAATCTGCCAGGTCCAGATTGGTCTCAAACTTCTCTAATTTAAGTTGATCATCCGCCCAGTACATTTCAAAATTCAAATCCCCCCGATAAATGCCACCGTTCTCACTGTAAGGGCTGAATCCATCGACCGGATAAGGGACAGCATCATCCCAAC
>CAZWDG010000219.1:0-3815 GCA_964633075.1 uncultured Candidatus Brevefilum sp. | reverse complement strand
ACCTGACTTGCTCACTTTTGCTGTTTTTTACCATTTTTACGGGTAAAAATTGCGTTTTAAAGGCACTAACGCTTTATATGAGGAGTTACAAAAAAATATATTGCTAAGTAATCATTCGGAAAGAAAATTCTGCCAGTACTTATTTTAAGGTTCTGATAATCGAAAAATTACTATGAAGGGTCATTAAAATCCTTCATGACAGTGGTGCGCATTATCAAGATGAGGTAAATTTCCTGCTTTCAATATCACAGAAGTTATTACATGAGAATCAGCTGAAATAATTTGGGAAATTCATCCTGCAATTGGGACACTAATTTGAGCAAGTCAGGTACTAACGTAATTATTCACTTATACATCTCGTGATGATTTATAAAACACAAATACAGGCATACATCACTCCGATCGGTAAAATGGATCGGTTTCTTACTGTTATTTATCAGTTAAATCACGAATTTTAATAAGGATATGATCCTCACGGTATTCGCCAAAACTCAATCACATCGTTGCTTGTGATGGATATCAATACGCGGCCTTCATTTACGGTTTCCAAATGCATGACACCTGACCTTTGTGAAGCTAATTCAAAAAAGAGAAACATCCTATTAATATCCATCGTTTCAGTTGGTAGTTCCGTTATTTCACCACCCAAAGTATTGATTTTTTTCCAATTGCTTGTATCGTAAAAATCCAAACCAGAATTTGGCATACCGACAACTGCCAATTTACCACCCACTGAAAAGGTAACATCATTACCCTCAAAATTAGCTAAATACCAACCATCTGAAACCCTCCAAACTGAAACTTCGCTTCCATAAATTGCGACGAGGTTGGAATTGTCTTTGGTAAAAAGAGCATCGGACAAATTGGATAAAGAGCCAGCTGTAATGAACCACTTATGAAGAAATGTATTAGGTTCCAATTCCCAAATAATTGATTCTCGCCCACCCCGAATTTCTTCAGCACTCGTACTGAAGAGAAATTTTCCGTCATCAGACCTTTTAATATCACCAATATTGTAATCATGACCACGCAATTGCCCTAATGCCGTCCTAGAACTGATATCAAATTCATCAATGATGATGCCAGAACCAATAAACAATCTCTGACCATCGCCCGAGAAGGTTATTGGCGAGGATGACGAGCGGCAAGATCCAATATTTTCAATATTCCCGTCTTCAATTGTGATGATTTCCAATCCCTCTTGCGTACAAACTGCCATTTGGTCTTTTGATGGTGACCAAGCCGGTTGGCCAGCACCTTGACCTAAAGGTATTTCTTTATAGGTGTCTTGATCAGGGTACCACCACCAAAGAGTTTGATTTTCCCCGGGATTTTGAAAATTTCTCACGCCCCAAACAATAAGTCTATCTCCTTCAAATAATTCAACACCCAACACACCGCTTAAATGTCCCTTCCTTAGCCACGCTTCAACTGGTATTGCTTCAGGTAATTCTTGGGGTGCCAGGTCGCTCTTATCCTCAGTTGCTGGATAGCTCTCATCTAATGAAAAATCGGAAACCCTATAAGCTCTCTGTCCACCTGATACCAAAATATATTCACCATCATCAGAAAATGATGGGGCCCCTTGAAAATCTGTCGAAATCGTTTTTACTCGTTGCGAGCTTGAGACATTCCACACCAAAATGCCAGCCACCGATTGGGTAAGGAGATATTTGTTATCAGGAGAAAAAGGATTATCCGCGACTGTCCCACCACTTACCCGACCCACTTCAGTTCCATCGGAAGTTCTCCGAATGATAATATATCGAGGGGCAGAAAGCGATGTGGCAACTAAAGAGCCGTCTTTTGAAAATGGAAAGTTAGTGACACCTTCGTTCACCGCAGACCAGTTCAATGTCCCTGTCTGAGTATCCCAATGAAAAAGCCTTGGATAGCCACCACCAGATAATGAGCATGCTGAAACTAATTGAGAATTATCCATGGAGAAAGAAAGTTGATAGCAACTCCCTGCCAAATCGGACTCCAACTGGCTGATCAGCGCGCCATTATCCAAATTCCAAACATCAATCCGATAACTTGTCCAATTCAGCCTGGTAGGATGAGGTTGCAACACGTTCACCGCCATATGGGATGCATCCTTTGAAAAAGCGATCGTACCAATCGAAAGGGCATCAGGTGGCGTAAGTTCGGAGGTCAAGGATTGATTATCGAGCTTAATAACTGCCAGCGTAAGATCAGGTGTGATCGCAACCAATTCTCGTTTACCGGGGATCAAAGAAAAACCTCCGTAATCCTCAAAAAAGGCCAATTCTTCTAAGGTTTCAGTCGCGTATATATAAAGACCACGAACTGTTTTGATAATCTGAAAACGTCCATCCTCGCTAACGGCTTGGGATTGAATGCTTCCTTTCCCAAGGGTGAGGAATTTCTCAAGATTTGAATAATTCGATTCATCAATCACAGCACCATCAAAGCTGAATGGCGTGGGTGATGGCGTGTATGTGATTGTGGGTTCCAATGTCGGAAGTGACGTGGGCCTTGTCGTTGATGTAAATTCTAATGTTGGCGTTAATGCAGCTGTTGGAGGTTTAATATCCGGCGTTGGTGAAGGCGTCTCATCTGCGATGATTGCTTCTTGTGCAGTGCTAGTGGGTGATACGGAAGTACAACCGATCAAAGAACTTAATAGAAGAGTAAAAATCAAAGCATTAATTTTTCGCATGGCATCCCCTTTCCACTTATAAAACCGAGAAAAGACTTCAACAATTTTCGCGTAATTATAAATCAGAAAAACAAATAGAACTATGAATGATCCAATCACTTGATTGATGGTCATTGCATCCTGCGCTGATGTGTCACGTAGGTCCCTGCGGGACCATACGTGACCTACAAATCTGTCACTGCGAGCGAAGCGTGGCAGTCTCCGAACTTGGTGTGAACCCACGATTTGCACAGGTCATGTAGGTCACGCCTCATGGCGTAACAATAAACTGCGTAGCGCTCGAACCATCGACCTTCGCGCAGCACCCCGTAGGGGCACCGAGTTAACTAATTTCTCAACCTTAAATTGGAAATGGGCGCGAATGGACTCGAACCATCGACCTCACGGATGTGAACCGTGCGCTCTAACCGACTGAGCTACGCGCCCTAAGAAAGAAATAAACTTTGCGCTCTAACCAACAGCCCTTGACAGGGTCTGCGAAGCTACGCGCCCTAAGAAAGAAATAAACTTTGCGCTCTAACCAACAGCCCTTGACAGGGTCTGCGAAGCTACGCGCCCTGAGTGAAATGCATTATAGCAAAAATTACCCTGAAGGTCAATCAAAATTTTGCACAATTAAAATAAAAAGAACTTTTTTGAGGATTTGGTTTTTTATTGGAGACTCGAACCGAATCCCTCTCCGCTACGCTTCGGGGACTATCGCCTTCGCGAAGCACCCCCACCGCTGCTCCCTTCGGGAGTTCCGCTTCGCTCCAGGGCTCGGATGTGAACCGTGCGCTCTAACCGACAGCCCTTGACAGGGTCTGCGAAGCTACGCGCCCTAAGTGAAATACATTAGTGTAAAAATCACCCTGAAGGTCAATCAAAATGAGACGCGAATGGAGAATAACATTATAAAACAATCATTTTTCGGGAGGTAGGGGCGACGCATGCGTCGCCCCTGCACTCCAATCTCAAACCGAGTCCCACTTCCCTCCTGCTCACTTTGGGAGTGCCTCCGTTAATGGAAGGATTTATTTTCCAAATTAATTCTGGTTAGATCTATTTATCAAAGAAGAAAGGCGCCATAGATGACCATTTTTCTTTCCAGGCATCCGTCCCAATTTGCTGAAGCAACTCTGAGGAAAAGCCA
>CAZWDG010000218.1:0-3837 GCA_964633075.1 uncultured Candidatus Brevefilum sp. | reverse complement strand
GAGAAAAAGGGATTATCGTCTCCAACACACCCGGTGCGAACACCGCATCCGTCGCCGAACTCGCTATAGGGTTGATGCTCATGCTGGCACGCCAAATCCCCAGGGCAACCGAAGCGATTAAAAGAGGGGAATGGCCGCGCTTACCAGGGACTTCACTGGAAGGAAAAACCGTTGGCATTGTGGGCTTAGGTGCCATTGGGAAACAGGTGGCCAAGCGCCTGGCAAATTTCGACTGTCAGGTCATCGCCTACGACCCTTTGGCTGACACAAAATTTTGCCAACAAAACAAGATCAACCTGGTTGACCTGGAAGCCCTGATAACAAGCTCGGATTTTATCAGCCTGCACTGTCCCATCCTCCCAGAAACCCGGGGGATGGTGGATGAGGTTTTTATCCAATCAATGAAAAAAGGCGCTTACCTGGTCAACACGGCGCGGGGAGAGCTGGTCGTTGAATCTGCACTGATTGAGGGTTTGGAAGCTGGTCAGATTGCTGGCGCGGCTTTGGATGCCTTTGAAAAAGAGCCCCCAGACTCAGATAACCCCCTGTTATCCTTCCCAAAAGTCATTTGCACGCCGCATCTTGGCGCACAGACTGATGGCGCAACCAACAATATGGGGAGAATGGCCTTAGAGGAATGCCTGCGCATTTTAAGGGGTGAAAGACCTAAATATCAGGTCAATTGAGCGATTTTCGGAGATTAGGATGAACAATAAGCAACACACACTACAAAAAATTCACGAGATTGGATTGCTGGCAGTTATCCGGGGGTCGTCCAGAAATTTAACCGTCAAGATGGTTGAGGCGTTGATCACAGGTGGGGTCATTGGCATCGAGATCACCTATTCCACACCTGATGCGGAAGATGTCGTTAAGCTATTGAAGAAAAACTACGGCGATCAGATTGTGCTGGGGATGGGCACACTCACCGCTCCCGAACAGGCCGAATCCGCTAAAGCGGTTGGTGCCAATTTCCTTGTCAGTCCAATTTGCGAGCCAAATTTGGTCCAAGCCATGGTGGCATCCAACCTGGTTTCCATGGCAGGTGCACTGACACCTACCGAGATCTTTCAGGCATACCAGCTAGGCGTTGATGTCGTCAAGGTCTTTCCAGGATCGCTGACCGGTCCTGAATACCTGAAAGCTATCCGCGGTCCCTTCCCATACATAAAAATGATGCCGACTGGCGGTGTGACCCCGGAAAATATCCCCGAATGGTTTGCGGCGGGTGCCTTCGCCGTTGGCGCAGGCAGTCACCTGTGCCCAATAGAATTGGCCGTTTCAGGAAATTTTGAAGAAATAATCAGACGCGCAAAAGAATATAACCAAATTGTCAAGGCAGCTAAGGAAATTCATCAAGGCTGAAGTATGAAGGATAAATTTCAGGTCATCAAAAAAGCACGTCCCACATTCTATTTTATTGGCGTCACCACCCAGGGATCGTCGATCATGAAGATCTTTCCATTATGGATGAGGGATATCGGCAGAGAAGATGTCGTTATTGAAGGATGGGATTGTAAGATCCATGATGCACCTGAAAAATACCGAGAGGCCGTCGCCCAGATCAAATTTGATCCCCTTTCGCCTGGTGGTTTGGTGACGACGCATAAAATTGACTTGCTGGCAGCTTGTCGTGATATGTTTGACTATCTGGATCCCCTTGCCCAAATCACCCAGGAAATTTCAAGCATTTCAAAAAACCATGATCAACTTGAAGGATATGCCAAGGATCCGATTTCATCTGGGTTAAGCCTGGATACAATCATCGGGGAAGATTATTTCAGCAATACTGGGGGTGAAGTCCTCTCTTTTGGCGCAGGTGGTTCAGCGATAGCAACTTTCCTACATTTAGCAAACAAAGCGAAAAAGGGTGACCGTCCAGAGGTTTTTACATTTGTTAATCGTTCTCAGAGTAGGTTAGACCATGCACAGGCGATGATTTCAAAATTAGGCACGGATATGCATGTCAATTATCTTAAAAATGCCAACCCTGAAGTCAACGATCAGATCATGGCACAATTGCCCCCCAAAAGCATTGTCATCAACGCCACAGGGATGGGCAAAGACACGCCTGGCTCCCCTATCACCTGGCAGGGTATCTTCCCGGAAGATGGGATTGCCTGGGAGTTTAATTACCGAGGTGAACTGGACTTCCTGCACCAGGCGCGAGCACAGCAAAATTCACGTCATCTCAGGGTTGAAGATGGCTGGGTGTATTTTCTCCATGGCTGGACGCAGGGCATTGCCCAGGTGTTGCAGATTGACTTGACCCCTGAGTTATTCAACAGATTAGCCGCAAGTGCAGAAACAGTCAGGAGAAACCACAGCCACCCATAATCACAATTCATCCCTCAATCTGTAGGATATCCTAAAACTAACCACTTTGATCTATCTGCAAGCCCTCATTAGGAATCCAAAGTAATTAATCTTCAATATTTTCCATAATGGAATATAACAATCCGTTAAATTCACAATGAACCTCATCCCCCGGTTGATGGTGATCCTTTACTCAAGTAGGAGAGAGGACAGAAGTTGTTGAAATGTTTCTCAAAAGCACATTTCAAAAACAAGAGTTTTTTGATAAAAATTTTGTAATCATCGGACTTCTTCCCTCAGACATCTGACGTACAAGTATAATAACGAAAGCAGTTCCTTTTTTGTTGAGCAGGACAAAACGAGGAAGATGATGAAAATATTCATTGGTGCCCAATTGAGTTTCCTGACCCCAGACAAACAATCCCGGTTTGAAATGGAATTTGACGGACCGACACCCATTGTTTCCGTGCTGGAAGACCTGAACATCTCCAAAGAGATGGTCCATTTGTTGATTATTAACGGCAAGCTTGCAAACGTTGAAGATGCCCTCGTGTCTGACCAGGATGATGTAATTGTTTACCCCTATATTTCGGGAGGATAAAGTGAAAAATGTTTCTTTTTCACCCCAAGAACTCGAACGGTATGCTCGCAACCTGTCTCTGCCGCATTTCGGTCAGCAAGCTCAGGCAAAAATCAAACAAAGCGCTGTATTGGTCGTGGGTCTGGGGGGATTGGGTTCCAACGCCGCTGCCTTCCTGGCTGGTGCCGGGATCGGACGGATCGGTTTGCTTGATGATGATGTTATCAACCGCAGCAATTTGCCCCGCCAGGTCCTTTATACCAATGAGGATATTGGTGAACCAAAGGCAGTCATCGCCCAAAAACACCTGATGGAAAGAAATCCCAATGTCGCTTTCCAAGTTTACAATCAAAAACTTGATGAAAATAATGCCTTTGAGATCATTCAAGGCTATGATCTTGTGATGGATGGCACCGATAACCTCGCCACGCGAAAAATAATCAATAAAACATGTGTTGACCTCGGTAAACCCTATATCCACGGCGCTGTCAGCCTGTATGATGGACAGGTCAGCGTCTTTTGGGCAAAACAGGGGCCCTGCTTTGCCTGTCTGTTCCCGTCAATTGAGACGGAGACTTTAAAACCAGACGAAATTCCCTTTGGGGTGCTTTCTACCCTGCCTGCGCTCGTCAGCACGATCCAATCCACTGAAGCTCTCAAGATGATCACCGGCATTGGGACACCCTTGATCGGTCAGTTGCTCATGATTGATGGCTTGAATGGGATTTTTCGCAGGATTGAGATCAAAAAAAGGGATTCCTGCCCAATCTGCGGTAAAGGATGATCCAGAACAATTTCGAGGTGAGATTCCTGGAAACCTTCTCATTTCAGTTCTGCGAACAACAGGTTTTAACTGTGGTGAATGCACCTTAACAAGTGATTGGTTCACTTGGCGCCTTTTCCGACTCCCTCCGCGGTTTCGTTGACAGGCAAGGGATAGC
>CAZWDG010000217.1:0-3852 GCA_964633075.1 uncultured Candidatus Brevefilum sp. | reverse complement strand
TTTTGTAATCTATTGTATCATTTCCATACGCCTTTAAATTTGGAAAAATATTGGATCCGTTCTGATGATTATCATGAACGAAAAAACCCCATGTATCTGGGGTTCTTGTGGATTAAGTTGATTGCTGGGAGGATTTATTCAACAGCAATGATCAATTGATAATGTGGTTGCCCACCTTCATGGACCTCAATCTCGTGATCCGGGTAGATCGTTCGGATTTTGTCGGCAAGTTCATTTACGCGCGTTGGATGGATATCTTCACCGTAAAACAGGGTAATTCGTTCGTATGAATGCGTTTTTGCAGCAATGAGGAATGCCTCACAAGCGGCTTCAATACTATGTGTTGAGGCGATCAACTTCCCATTATGAAGTGCAATGACTTGTCCCTTCTTGACCTGGACATGATCGATTTCCACGCTTCGTGTAGCCGTGGTGATTTCTCCCGTTTCAACCTCGGTTATTGCTTCCTTCATCGCTGCGACATTGTCTTCAAAATCGGCATCAGGTATCAGTCTGAACATCGCTGAAAGCCCTTGAGGTACGCTAATGGTTGGAATGACAGCAACTTGTTTGACTGTCATGGATGCTGCTCCTTTAGCAGCTAAAATGATGTTCTCGTTATTCGGCAAGATGATGATTTTATCAGTGGATAGGTTTTCAATCGCTGCGAGCAGCTCTTTTATGCTGGGATTCATCGTCTGACCACCCTGAACAATTGCTGCGACACCGAGACTGGCAAAAATGCGGCTTAATCCTGGTCCGGGTGAAACTGAGACAACAGCGGTTTCACCAGGTTTGACCTGAGCCAGGTTGATCTTGGGATTTCGATTGTTGTTCCGCTCATTCACTTGGGCAATGAGGTTTTCCATCATAACTTTTTGGATGGTGCCCAATGCCATGGTGTGGTCGATAGGCTGGTAACGCTTGTCCAGTGGGACATGGATGTGCATTCGATAAATACCATCTCCTTCACCAACCTGGATAGAGGTTCCAATTTTGGAGAGTTCATTGTAATAATCTTCCAGGTCAAAGGTGGTGTATGGTGTAAAGTCGATGACTACCTCATAATCTTGCCCTGGTTCGACAGTCTCCAGGGCATCTTCCAGATTCATCTCCGATAATGGCATGACTTCAGTGACAGATTTATCAAGGGGATCACCATTCAAGAACCGCCACATACCTTCAAAGATAAATAACAATCCTTTCCCACCCGAGTCAACGACCCCTGCTTGTTTCAAGATTGGTAATAAGTCTGGCGTTCTTGCAACAGATGCGATGGCTGCTTCGACAATATCTGCTAAGACTTCTGTAAAAATAGATGTTCGCCGAACAGAAACTTCAGCCTGGGCGGCAATATCGTTGATGACAGTCAGTATCGTACCCTCAACTGGGCGGACAACGCCCTTATAAGCCGTTGCTTTTGCTTCGACCAGGGCTTTTGCCAGTAGTTCGACATCCATTGTTTCTTCGTCATTAAGCGCTCGGGCAAATCCGCGCCAAATCTGGGAGAGGATGACGCCGGAGTTGCCCCGCGCACCCATCAGAGCACCGCGAGCGATCGCGTGGGCAATCTGACCGATATTGTTCGTGCCAGAGGTTTGGACTTCGTCAAAAGCTGCTTGCATGGTGAGGACCATGTTTGTTCCTGTGTCGCCGTCTGGGACAGGGAAAACATTCAGTCGATTGACAACCTGTTGATTGGTCTTCAACCAGATCATACCTGCTTCAAGCAGGGTTTTTAACCCTTGCCCATCAACTGGTACAGGTACCAGCTTATGCCGTTCCTCTGCACTCAATTTCGTCAACTCAACTGCATTCATAAGACTCCAATAAAACGCGATAATATCAGGTACAAACCAATCATCGCAAATTAATCCATATTGCTGATGCGCAAGCCGCGCACGTGAACGTTAATTCGGCGGACAGGGATTCCAACAGTTTTTTCGACGTTGTATTTAACGCTATTGACAATGCTGTTGGTGATCGATTTGATCCGTGTGCCATATTCGACCATGATATAAAGGTCAATCAGCAATCCCTCGTGATCAAATTCAACCTCCACGCCGTACTTGGCATCCTTTGAAAAATATTGGCGGATTGTTTCAAAGAGGTTCTTTGGAGCCAATCCAACCACGCCATAAGATTGGAGGGTCGATTGACGCGCAATGGATGCGATCGCATCCTTCTGGATCAGGATGCTTCCTAATTCATTATATTGGTATTCTGATTCAGACATAATTTTCACCTGATTTGCTTGTTGCTTTGTTTGATATATGGTAAAATAATCTGCTGTTTGGGTTGATTCTTCCAAACCTTGTCATTATAACTCAAATTTTGAAAGGACGACACATGGCTATCTGAGAACATTGTGGAAAGAAAACCACCTTCGGTCAAAACCGAAGTCACTCAATGCGGGCGACAAAACGAACTTTTAAACCAAACCTTCAGAAGGTTTCCGTTTATGAGAACGGGCGCATGGTTCGAAAAACTTTATGCACCCGTTGCATCCGAACCTTGGTAAAATCTACTAAGTAAATTTAACACAACTTACTTGCAATGGTCGCGGTAGCATACCGCGATTTTTGCTTTAAAAGGCTAATCTTGGACTGCATCCCTGAGCGCTTTGATCCCAGCCGCAATGCCATCCTTGTGCTTGAAGATGGATGATCCCGCGATAAAATTGGTTGCGCCTGCTTCATAACAGGCTTTGATGGTTTCACTGGTGATCCCCCCATCTACCTGAATGCTGGATTGGGATCCGGTGCGATCCAGCAGCGCCTTGGTACGTCGGATCTTGTCAATCATCGTTTCAATGAAATCCTGTCCACCGAAGCCAGGATTGACTGTCATGATCAGGACAGTGTCAAAGTCGTGGGTTAATTCACTTAAGACTTCTACAGGGGTTCCTGGATTGATCACAATACCAGGGGACATGCCCATTTCACGGATGCTTTGGAGTGTACGGTGAATATGCGGACATGTCTCATAATGAACTGTGAGGTGATTCGTGCCAGCTTTGGCAAACGCCTTGATGTGCCTTTCGGGTTCGACAATCATCAGGTGGACGTCAATGGTCAAACTTGTGATTTGACTTACCGCTTTTACTACCAAAGGTCCGAAGGTTATGTTCGGTACAAAACGCCCATCCATAACATCCACATGGATCCAATCAGCACCAGCTGCCACAGCTTCTTTCACCTGATCACCCAGATGGTTGATGTCAGCAGCAAGAAGGGAGGGGGCGATGATGATGGACATAGGTTTCCTTTACTCGATAGTTCTAAGAAGTTAAGGGTTAATCGAATAATAAATGTACAGCCAGAATGGTATCAAGCCTAAGATGGCTGTGAAAGCCAGCAAACCGAGCACCCAGGTGACCCAATCGATCGGTTCCTCAGTTTCTACCGCCTGATCGTCCTGAATCTCGTTTTCCAAAGGGATTGGAAAAGGTGTCTGGATGGGTTTCGCCAAAGGGACAGAAGATGTTTGAGCTGCTGGTTTTAATTGTCTGGCATCCTGGTTCGCATTACCAGCATGTGGCAAGACAATTGGTCCTGTTTTCTCTTTGTTGAGCATACCAAAGGACATTATCACTCGGCCTAACTGATCCGCGGTGCGGTAACGGGCAGCCGGTTCTTTTGAGAGAACTTTTAGCGTGATTTCTTCTAATTCTTTGGGGATAGCTGGGTTGAGCTGTCTTGGTGGGAGTGGTGTCTCCGTGCGGTGCATTCTGGAAAGCTCAGAGGCTTCGCTCGCTTGGAAGGGGAGCTGACCTGTCAGCATCTCGTACAAGATGACGCCTAATGAATAAACATCTGATGCGGGTGAGGGTGCACCGCCTGCTGCTTGTTC
>CAZWDG010000216.1:0-3856 GCA_964633075.1 uncultured Candidatus Brevefilum sp. | reverse complement strand
CACATCCGAGACAGCGTTCAAGCGCATAGATTAACTCCGGTTCGCTTTTTTGCGATTCCGGATTGCTGCACCAGGCGCAGCGGAGCGGACAGCCTTTGAGGAAAACGATCGTGCGGATTCCCGGGCCGTCGTGGAGGCAGAAGCGCTGAATGTCGAAAACGGTGCCCTCCAACGTTTGGGTCAATGTCTTTTCCTGTACATTAATCTTGTTTGCCAAAATTCACCTTTTTAGCCATAATGTGTGATACGTTCCTTTTAATGAGCTCTTGGCGAGGTTTTGGGTCAAATGACCTAAAAACCTGAAGGTCAACCCAGCGAGAGAACCGCCCGGGGAAGTGTGGAAGCAGTCAGCGGTGGGCTGGAACGAACCTGCAGGTCCTCTTGCTCCCACGATCACCGACGTAAACAACCCGCCAAGATCGATTTTTCCTATGACATGACATGCACAGTCCGCGCAATGATATCGTCCTGGGTAGCCTTATCCAATGTGATGAATAAGGCACTGTATCCAGCCACCCGCACAATCAAGTCAGCGTAATCTTCCGGATGTTTCTGTGCATCCAAAAGGGTTTCCGTCGAGATCATATTGAACTGAACATGCCAACCTTTAAGTCTTTGAAAACCACGCAGAAGCTGGATAAACTTTTTCTCTCCCATCTCGGTGTCCAGCATGGAGGGAGACAGGCGCAAGTTCAAGAGCTGGGCCAACATCTTGGAGGTTTGGAGTTTGGCCACAGAGCGCATGACTGCGGTGGGGCCACTCGTATCCGTGCCGTGAACGGGTGAAACACCCTCAGCAATCGGCTCACCAGACTTTCGCCCGTCGGGTGTTGCGCAAACGGGCTGACCAAGCGGAACATTGGCAGAGATATTCGAAGTTGAACCGGCATATCGGCAGCCAATTGGCCCTCGCCCAAAGCGAGTTGTGCGATAGGGGTCAACCGCCTGGAGATAATCATCCATGATTTGCCAGGCGATTTGATCCACTTCATCAACATCATTGCCATATTTCGGCACGTTCAGCAGCCGGTGGCGCAAAATCTCGTCTTCCTCTTCTGCGAAATTCGAGGCGAGCGCCTTCACTATCTGGTCGGCTGACAGCACGCCTTGTTCGTAGAGTAATTTCTTGAGTGCCATCAACCCGTTCGCCACATTGGCAACGCCTGATTGTAAGCCGCTGATCACATCATAGACAGAACCGCCCTCCTTGATCGTTTTGCCGCGATCCAGGCAATCGTCCACCAGCGCCGAGCAGAACGCATCCGGTGCCAATTCCTCCAATGCCAGGTCTCCCACGGTGTCAAACATGACAGAAGCCCAGGTGTAATAACGCAGTTGGTCCTGGAAAGCAGCATATAAATCCTCGTAGCTGGAAAAGTCAACCAGGTCACCCTGACCGGGATGCAATTGAACTCGGGTAACTGGATCCTTTCCATTGTTGTAGGCTAACTCAAAAACTTTGACAAAATTAAGGAAGGACATCCCTGTATTACGATAACCCCACTTGCCTGGCACAGAAGCCTCAATACAGCCAACGATCGCGTAGTCATTGGCGTCCTCTGGCGTGACTCCCTTTTCGATGAGCGCCGGGATAATAATCTCATCATTTTTCATCGCCGGCATGCCGAAACCAAGCTTGATCGTACGGGCACACTCGGCCAGAAATTCATCCGAAGTACCCTCATGGTAACGAGCTGAAACGTTGGGTTGCGTCAAACGGGTTTCCCGAATGGTCTGCAAAATCATGAAAGAAAGCCTGTTGGTGGCATCCTGACCATCCCTAGTTTGCCCGCCAATGGTCACATTCTGATAGGTAGCATACCCGATCCCAAAACGTGTATGAGACCAGGGTCGGATCTTCTTGACCGAAAACAATTTCAACCAGAGTGTCTGCAGCAATTCCAGCGCATGGGCTTCGCTGATTCTGCCGGTGGCTAAATCTAGCTCAAAATAGGGAAATGCATATTGATCCAGTCGACCGAGTGAAAATGAGTGCCCATTGCTCTCGATTTGGGTCAGAAGATGGATAAACCAGGCTGATTGCACGGCTTCCTGAAAAGTGCGAGCTGGTTTGGCGGGAACCTGTCGGCAGGTTTCTGCAATGGTCAAGAGTTCGGCTCGCCGATCCGGATCGTGTTCCTTTTCCGCCAGTTCTTCAGCCAGGTCGGCATAGCGAGCGGCGAAACGGATCGCTCCCTGTAAGGAAATGATCGCAGCCTGATAGAAAGTGCGAGCTTTTATGGCATCGCCATCCGTAACCGGTTGACGTAAGCCATCTTCCGCTCGAGCAATGAATCCTTCCAATCCTTCCTGCAAGACCTGTGGGATGTTGACAATAATATGCCCGTCACCAGAGGTGATATTTCCTCGCCCGGAAATGACACCAATTTCCTGCGCCTGCCAGACCTCTTCGGGCATGAGCGCCCTTGCCCGATCATAGAGCGTTCGACCTTGCCAATAAGGCAGAATGTCCTCCAGCAGCTCTCTTTTGACCGCCGGGTCAACAAGGAAGCGGTCTGCCGTCCTGTTGGCAAATTCATCAATCTCATTCGCAATCCAATCAGTGCTGTATTCTGGAAAGATCGGGGCAGCTCGAGGAGAACTCGCCTGGTTGCCAACAATCAAATCGCCCTTCTGGATATAGATACTCATACGGTCGAGTGTATGTGCGAATGCCTTTGCCCGTCGCAGGACAGGTGGATCGGCTTCATTTTGGCGATAAGCCTCCGTTACCAGACGGGCCCGTTCGACACATACTCGGGGTGTCGTATCCAATAATTGCTGACGAAGGGCGGCGATTCGTCCAACCTCTTGCTTTGTTTGTGTGACGTCCATTAAATTTTTTCCCATTTTTATCTCCTATTACGAATAAAATTATTGATCTTCCCAGATGAGCGCTGCAGCGCCCAGCAAACCCGCATTGTCCCATAACTGTGATAGCTCAAATCGGGTAGCGTTACGCAATTCTGGATGCGTGTTCTGGCGCATGGCCTCCATGCAGGGGTCCAATAATAACGGTCCCATTCGGGCCAATCCCCCCCCAATCACAAGAACCTCTGGATTGAATAATTCAAGAATATTGGCCAGACTGATGCCGAAGTAGCGGGAAGTGTTCTCGATCAGCTCAAGTGCCACGCGATCCCCTTTTTTTGCAGCTTCGGCTACTGCTTCTCCACTAATATGTTCAGGAGAGGCGCCACAAATATCACGTAACAGGGTTAGCTCTCCAGATCTCACCCGCTCGCAGGCGATCCGGGATAAAGCCAGTCCACAGGCGTAAGCCATCACGCATCCACGTTTCCCGCAAGTGCATAAATCACCATCCGGCACAATGATCGTGTGACCAATTTCGCCCGTGCTGCCGATGGCACCTCGGTAAACCTTCCCATCAATAATAATGCCCATACCATAGCCTGTGCTGAAGGTCACATAACACATATACTGGCTGCCTCGACCGGCTCCAAAGCGGTACTCCCCCAAGGCGGCGCAGTGGGAGTCGTTGTCGATGACGGTAGGGAAGCCCAGGCGCTGCATGGCCGTGTCACGGAGTGGGTAATCTTCCCAACCGGGCAGATTAGAACTGGTCACCACTCTTCCGGTGCGCCGGTTAATATGTCCCGCGGAACCAATGCCAATGCCCTCAATATCATTACGTGTTAAACCGGATTCCGCCAATACCGAATGAACGGCTTCCTCCAATCCATCCATCACCAGGGCGGGTGGATGGCCGGTGTGGGCACGTGAATAATAGCTTGCCAGGATGTGACCACTGGCATCAATGACGGCAGCAGCTATTTTCGTCCCGCCGATATCAATCCCGATCGCGTAATCCTTCATGATGCCACCTTCTCCCATT
>CAZWDG010000215.1:0-3861 GCA_964633075.1 uncultured Candidatus Brevefilum sp. | reverse complement strand
ATAGTGGATTGTGAGTCCGGAAATCTTTCTTCGCCCGTCCATTCCACCCCAAAAGACGTTCAGCGCCAGACCAACGATCAACATGACAAAAGGCATCACCAATATATGGGGGTGCAAATCGCCCAATACAAAAGAAAAGGCTGGAAATTCGTCAATTGGCGAGAGACCGCTGACATTCCCCAGCAAATCGATATCCTGAATCACCCGAGATGCCTGCCACCACCACCAGAACCGCTGTGGGATAAGTGAAGGTGTGCCAGAAGGAGGGGTTTTCAGACTCTCGATATTGACCCACGCCCAGAAGCGGGATGAACCCGCTGGGTTCCAACCCACCCCAGCCTGGTGTAAAACCTCCAAAACACCTTCGAGGTTGCTGATGAAGAGCAAAAATAGAGGCCCTAAAAGCGCCCATAATAGATTGGGGTCAGCCACTTTTGTTTTGTTTTCAGAAGTGTGTAACAAGTTATATAAAATCCCGTAAGCCCCAACGGCACTCATCGCAAAAACCAATACAAGCATCAGGTTGAAAGCCAGCCCGCCGCTGGTAAAGGTCACCTTCGCTAAAAGACCTGCCAGGATGTAGCCAAAATGGTAATAAGAGATGGCATAACCGGACAGCCAGGGGTCATTCGGCGGAAAACTTTCAGACTTGAGGATCGCGTTGATAAAGGCGAGCTCCATCGGTTTTTCCGTCCCCGTGGCATCCGGGTCTGAGGCGCGCACGAGTGCCATAAACCCAAAACTAAACAAGAACACAATCTCTGCCATCAAGATCAATCGCCAATGCTGAGTGATCCAATTCCAAATCTCTTGACGCTGCTTCCAACCTGCCCAAAAACTGATCCCAACCAGGATCATCAGGATAAACAAAATTCCACCAGGTTGATTTTGCAGCACACCCAGGTTCGACAGCAGCCAGAACCCATATCCCCACAACAGCAAACCAAGCACACGGCTCAGGGTGTATCCTCGGTCTTTTAATCTTGAAAAAAACCGATAGGATAAGGGGAAAGTCAACCACCCTAAAACCAGGATCGTGAGGTACCAAGAGATTAGGCTTGTAAGCATCGTTATTTTATTTTTTTTACACCAAAATAGTTCGTCTCTTCAGCAAGATCACCTTTCTTATTTTGGGTTAATTATAACAAGAACACCCCAAAAACCTACCCGATGAGCGGGATTGGTTTATATTTGACATCCCATATGTTATGGAACCTTTCCAAGGTTCTGACCGTCTAAAGAACACGTAATAATCCAGAGACAAGGATGAGAGATGCAAGGCACAACCATCATGCGAGATTACCCATCTCAAAGCAGATCAACCGCGGATATAGCTCAATCCAAACCGGTGCGTTCACGCCGCGCTGCGCTTTGGGTCGGTGTCATCGCATTGATCCTCATCCTCCCCCTGGCTATCTTCAGCCTCGCTACCGTCCTTTTTCAGGTCAACCAGTGGAATTTGCCTGGTGTGTTCATTTTTGATAAAGATGTCGGATGGTTAACGTTAGAAGAAACGGCTGTTCTGGTCGACCGATATTGGAACCTGGACCGAAAAATCCTGTTGGCATCATCCAATGACACTGAATATTCACTGCAGTTATCCTCACGTGACCTGGGCTATTGGGTTGATCCATCGGCTACCGCAAAAAAAGCAGCTGCTATCGCAAGAGGCGCTGATCCCCTGTCGGATATCCTATCAGCAATAAAAGGAGAAAAACGAGTGGTGCTGCCGGTGGTCGTCTTCGATGAAGATATCGCCCGCAAGACGCTTGAAAACCTGGCTGAAGACCTGACCATCCCTGCCGAGAATGCTTCCATGATTTATCAGGATGGTATCTGGATCGCTTTACCCGGTCGCACCGGTTGGACGCTGGATCTGGATGCTACGCTGGATCATTTCACTCAGGATGCCTTTACCATCCTTGTCGCACAATCAGCGACGCTTTTTATCAAACCCCTGGCGCCCAGCATCAGTGACCTGACACCGGTCTTGGCTGAGATTGAATCCGTTCTCCAACAGGAATTTCACCTGACGGCTTATGACCCGATTACTGACGAAAACTTTAACTGGCAGGTCCCCATGGAGAGAAAACAAACCTGGGTGACTGTCGACCCCGAAACCTTTGTCGTCCAATTATCCATAGATAGTTCAGATGTCCAAGATCTCGTGAGAGGGTGGGAAACAGGACTGGGTGAAGGTCGTTCTTTTGGTGACATGCTAAACTGGGAGGATTTGATACGCACCTGGGAGGATGGCGATATCATTCATGCCCTCGTTAAGCATCATCCGACCACATATCTGGTCAATCCTGGGGAGAGCCTTTGGTCGATTTCACTCAAGCTCGGCATGCCTATGTGGCACATGATGCAAGCCAATCCCGGTTTAACCACGGAAAACCTCACCACCGGGATGAGCCTGACGATCCCATCACGGGATATTCTGCTTCCCCTGCCCGTGGTGGAAAATAAGCGCATCGTGATAGACCTCAGCGACCAACAATTGACAGCCTATGAAAATAAACAGGTGCGCAGCAGGCATGTCGTCAGCACCGGTATTCCAAAGTCTCCAACCATGGCTGGCATATTCCAGGTTCAAACCCATGAGCTCAATGCCTATGCCTCTAATTGGGATCTTTATATGCCCCATTTCATGGGGATTTACGAAGCCTGGCCTGATTTCATGAACGGCATTCACGGTTTGCCCTTGCTTTCCAGTGGGCGCCGCTTGTGGGCAAGTACACTTGGTTCACCAGCGTCTTATGGATGCATTATCCTGGACTTGGAAGCCGCAGAAGAACTATATTACTGGGCAGATGCCGGCGTGGTGGTTGAAATCAATCAATAAATAGACGTCAAGAACCAAATGAACCGTAGTATGTAAACCTCAACAGTCTGTTTGCAGATTGGAATATAACTTGCATTAATTCTCACAGTCAATGGTAATATTTTTAGTGAGAAATTAATAAACGCATGGACACCGATTTTTCAGCCATCTTTTCTCTCTTGGAGCAATCACCTGGTAACCTGGTTTATCATTTGGTCATCAGTTTGGCGTTATTGCTGATCATTGTCATTGCCGCCTTTAAGCTTAAACAGGCTGATCGATCACACCAGGCGCGCCATGTTCTGATCGGTAGTGCCATCCTGTTCTTGATCCAGGTCTTTCTACTCATTTTTGACCTCAAAATGACGTCGGGAAGCCTGGACGAACCCATGGCATTTGCAGTGATTGAACGCCTGGCAACCGGTCTTACCATCATCTGGCTGATTTGGACCTTCCTGGAAGAAAACCATCCCTTCCTGTTTACAGGATTAAGCATCTTTCTTTCTTTAGCAATGATCCTGATCGCCATCCTCTCAATCTTATTATTGACCTTCAAGTGGATGACCCTCCCCTGGATTTTGTCACTAAAATTAACGCTATGGCAGATCACATCATTGATCCTGCTTATAGCAGGTTTGATCCTTATTCTTAAAACACGACCAAAGCAATGGGGCGTGGGGGCCAGCATCCTGGGATTAATGATCATTGGGATCATCTTCCAGTTCATCCTGTTTGACTCAACCCACCCTGGTTTGGGCGCAATACGCCTGGCACAAACCCTCGCCCTGCCCTGGATGATCGTTCTCATTCTGCGTTTCAGCAAGCCTGAAACCAGACAAGCGCGGCCTGAGAGGGTTGAATTGAAGGAAAATGGCGATCAACTGGTGGATATCAGACCAATCTTAGTCGATGACTTGCTGAAAATTCACTTACAGGAGACACCTGAAAACAAATTCAAAGCAGTGGCTCGCGCCATCAGCCTCAGTGTGATCTCGGATATTTGTTTCCTGGTAAAAATTTTAGAAGAAAATAATGAG
>CAZWDG010000214.1:0-3867 GCA_964633075.1 uncultured Candidatus Brevefilum sp. | reverse complement strand
GACCGAATCGGGATTCTTCCTGCAAAAATTTAAGCAAGGCTGGATGATGAACCCTTAATACCTCTGCTTCCGTGGCGGGATTGTGATTCAACCATTTAATCTCTGGATAGGGCGGGGATTGCAACCATTGGCGTAAAGGCTGGACACGCCTGGGGGATTCAGGGTGCCCTGGAAAGGTATGTTCTGGGGCATCTTGAAAACTACAATATACGTGAGGATTTTTATTGCTCATATTGACAGGGATTAGTATACCGCAAGAATTCGGCTTTTGTATTTTGGAGGAGTGTTCGAATTGTCTTTGAATCACATAGGATCATAGCAGGATGCTATCGATTCTCTGTGGTCATTTTGTGAGAAAAATTTATTCTGCCTACGCGGTGTCTACCCTGCAAAATCCCCCACTTTATATTCCTTTGGGTCATAAAATGGTATAATCGTGTAGCATTTTATAGCAAACGACCCCAGGGGTTCTAAGGAGAACTATTTATGTCAGGACATTCGCATTGGGCGACAATCAGGAGGAAGAAAGGCGCAGCGGACGCGAAAAAGGGTAAAATTTTCACGCGTCTGGCACGTGAAATTGTGATTGCCAGTCGTGAAGGGGGTGGAGATCCCAGCATGAACGTCCGTTTGGAGCTGGCGATCGACAAGGCGAAAGCTGCGAATATGCCGAAAGATAGCATTGAACGCGCGATCAAACGCGGCACAGGTGACGATAAGGAAGGGGCAGCCTTTGAGGAAATCACCTATGAAGGTTACGCGTCGAATGGTGTGGCACTGATGATCGAGTGTGTTACAGAAAATCGCAATCGTACCGTTGCTGAACTTCGTCATATTCTCTCAAGGGCAGGGGGCACACTAGCTGATCCCGGCTCTGTAAGCTGGCAATTTGATCGGATGACCTATTTTGCCATCCCTGCTGATCAATCTGATTTTGACAAAGTCTTTGAGATTGCTGTTGAGGCAGGTGCAGAGGATATTCAACAGGATGACGATGTGATTGAGATTTTTGGTAAACCGAATAGTTTCCGGACAATTGCCGATTATCTCACCAAAGCAAATATTAAACCCGAAGAATCGGGCATTCGCTACCTGCCCAGACAGGAAATAACGCTGGATATTGAGGATACGATCAAGGTGATGAAAATTATCGAATCCCTTGAAGAGATGGACGATGTCCAGAATATCCACTCCAACCTCGAAATCACCGAAGAAGCGATCCAGGCCGTGGAGAACAGCTAACCCCGACATGCTTGTTTTGGGCATCGATCCTGGTATTGCCATCACAGGCTATGGGGTAATTCGCACCGATCATCGAAATGTGTTGACCTGCATTGATTTTGGTGTTGTGACCACTCCCGCCGGGTTGGAGGATGGTGCCCGCCTAAAAATTCTCTTTGATGAACTAACTAAGCTGATCCAGCGCCATCGCCCTGACTCCAGTGCCATTGAAAAATTATTTTTCCAGAAAAATGTCCGCACAGCGATCTCTGTTGGACAAGCGCGTGGTGTGGCGATGCTGACATTGGCGCAGGCGGATTGTCCGGTGAGGGAGTATACGCCTAATGAAGTCAAGCAAACAGTGTGCGGCTACGGCAACGCTGATAAAGCGCAGATTCAGCGTATGGTTCAAACCTTGCTCCAATTAGATGAAATGCCCCAGCCTGATGATGCTGCTGATGCCTTGGCGATAGCCATCTGTCATATCAATCACCAATCTTTTGACAATTTTGTTAAACAAGCCAACTGAGATGATCATTTCCAGTTTTTCCAACCCAAAAATTAAATTTATACGTAAGCTTGAGCAGAAAAAATACCGCCAAGAAGCAGGTTTATTTTTCGTGGAAGGGTTACGCATCGTGGGAGAAGCCATACAAACCCACGCACCGATCGAATCCCTGGTGATTGCGCCCGATCTGCTGATCAGTGAATTTGGACAGTCTTTGCTGACACTTCCCTGGGTAAGGCGTTTGGAGCAAATTGAGGTGAGCGCTGAGATTTTTGAGAAGATCGCCCACAAGGAGAATCTGCAGGGGATAGGCGCTGTTATCAGGCAGGAAAGGTTGCTCTTGAAATCCATCAGAGTCAAGCCAGATGATATATGGGTCGCTCTTGATGCGATCGCTGACCCGGGCAATCTTGGCACGATCATGCGCACGGCTGATGCAGTGGGGTGCCGAGGGGTTATTATGGTAGGGGATTGCACTGACCCTTATGATCCTACCGCTGTCAAAGCCAGTATGGGTGCGATTTTTTCATTGGCGTTAGGACAAGCTGAATGGGATGATTTTAAGCAATGGCAACAGAGCAATGGACTCACCCTGATTGGCACCTCTGACAATGCAGTTGTGGATTACCAGGCGGTGGTCTATCGTCGCCCGTTAATCTTGTTGATGGGCAGTGAGCGGCATGGATTGGCAGAAGAAATGGTGCCTGCTTGCGATCATGTCGTCTCTATCCCGATGAAAGGACGCAGCGATTCGCTTAATTTGGCTGTAGCTACTGGTATCATGCTTTACGAGATTTATAACCAGTCCCGAGAAATGGATATAATTAGTTTATGATTTCAACCGTTACGGGAGAGATTACCTATGTTTTCGATAGACAGGTTATCGTCAACCTGAGCGGGTTGGGGTTACTTCTCAACCTGACCGATGAGACTTGTGCAAAGTGCCGCCCAGGAATGAGAATGATTTTTCATACCTTCCTGGTTGTGCGCGAAGATTTATTGGCACTTTATGGTTTTGAAACCATCGAAGAAAGGGATTTGTTCATCCATTTGATCAGCGTAGCTGGTGTGGGCCCTAAAATTGCCCTGGCAGCGCTCTCCACACTGACCCCCGAGTCTCTTCGGAGGGCAGTTGCAAGTGATCAGCCTGAAATGTTCACCCGTGTACCCGGAATCGGCAAGAAAACAGCCCAAAAGATCATCCTCGAATTGCGCGGAAAAATTCAACCCCTGGAGCCATTGGAGGGGGCGATTTACATGGATGAGATTGACACAGAGGTCATGGAAGCGTTGATTGCACTGGGGTATTCGGTGGTTGAAGCCCAAGCCGCACTGCAATACCTGGGTAAAAATGAAGAAACATCCGCTGAGGAGCGGTTGCGCAAGGCCTTACAATATTTTTCCTGAATCATCATCCAAAAAATATTGTCTTACTAAATAGGGTTACTACTCAGGCAATTCTGCTGTTGAAGAGTGGGGGGTGTGGTTTGGTGGGGGAGTCGCCAAACTACACCCCCCAATTCCTATACAGGCTGAGTAGTTACTAAATAAGTTAATTTAGACAATTAAAACGTTATTGGTCATCTGCTATGAAGTTTCCTATAAGGAGTGTGTTGTCAAAGAAGGGAGACCCTGGCCAGCATATATGAGTTTGCTATAGGAATGCAAACCTTAATACAAAGATGGATATTCCTGATCTTTCAACCAATTTTGAGGGTTAGTCAAGATATAATCAAAAATAGCCTGATGATCTCGTTCATCACGGATTATGTGTTCGTAATAACTTGTTTGCCAAAGGCGCTTATTAAAATGGGTCCAACCGAATTGATTGACTCCAATGATATAGCGATTTGTGGTGATAGATTTGAATCGACCTACGACATCCGATAAAGAAATTCGCCTTTCGGTAGGGTCAGGTCTCTGTGCCTGACCAGGGCGACCACGGAGGGTCGCCCCTACAGGATTTTCCAAAAATATAATGGCGTGGAGGTGGTTGGGCATGATCTGATAGGGATTCAGTTCAATACCTTGTATGGTTTGGGGAATTTCTTGACAAATTCGGTCGATCATTTTACCGGCGTCATTTAATAGCATTTCATCCTGGATAATCTCCCCAAACAAACAGACACGATTATGGG
>CAZWDG010000213.1:0-3869 GCA_964633075.1 uncultured Candidatus Brevefilum sp. | reverse complement strand
GGGATGGTAGAGCGATTAGAGGGATATGGCGAGATGCTTATCGAGCAATACCCGATTCAACCGGATGAAGTCATTTTTGTGATCTCTAATTCTGGTCGAAATCCGGAGCCGATTGAAATCGCCAAGCGCGCCAAAGAGATCGGTTTAAAGGTGATTGCGGTTACTTCAATGACTCACTCTGGCAGTGTGGAATCAAGGCATTCATCTGGTAAAAAATTATACGAATTTGCGGATGTGATCCTGGATACGGGTACACCCACAGGCGATGCTGTGATGGAATTTGTCGGATTGCCATCCAAGGCTGGTGCGGTTTCAACCGTTCTCGGTGCTGCTTTGATGAACGCTGTCATGGTTGATGCCATTCAGTACCTTCTGGATCAAGGAATCACGCCGCCCGTTTTGATCAGCGCCAATGTGGATGGCTCGGATGAGCACAATGCGGAGATCATGAATCGTTACCGGGAGATGGCCTGGGCACCTCGCTATTTCTTCTAGGGGCAGTCTTCGGAAAACAATGAATGTCCCCATAGGCCAACCTGGCTGATTGATGAGGATTTGGTCATCATGGGGCTGCTCAATTTTGTCATAAGTAAGCACAAGACATGGCAAAGTAAATTTAGGTTTGATTTCTTGAAATACTGAATATTGATCGGAGTTTTATAGAGAATCATGCAGAAAACATCATGGGATGCACTTGATGCCCTTCCTGAGGGCGACCTTGTCGTTTTATGTGATTTTGATGGCACAATCACGACCACGGAGACCTTGGGGTTTCTTTTCCGAGAATTTGCCGCATCACGATTCGAATTTGCTCGCCAATGGGCACGTGGTGAAATCGATATGCGCGAAGAGATACGGGCGACGTTCAGGACCGTAGATGCTTCAAAGGAAGAAATGGAGAAAGCATTAGATACAATTGAAATTGATCCCGGGTTTCTCGATTTCCTTACATTTGGACGTGAAAGAGGCTATGCATTTGCGATTTTGAGCGATGGTTTGGAATGGTATATCCAACACATCCTCAACCGCTACGGCATTCAAGATATCGCTGTTTATGCCAATCGGATCTTCTTTGAACCTAAAAGTTTTCGTTTTGAGTTCCCATGGTTTGATGAGGAAACCGCCAGGCGGGGTGTCTGTAAACCAAAGATCGCCAGAAAATACCGACAGCGTTTCAAAACTCTCGTGTTTGTTGGCGATGGAAGAAGTGATATCGATGTTATTTATGAGGCGGATATTGTTTACTCACGCGGCTGGCTGGCAGGGTATTGCTTTGCTCTAGGGTTGGGAGAAGCTGAGTTTTTCGATTGGTATGATTTGGGTGAAAAGTGGCGGGAGTCTTGATGATCCATTTGCTGTGAAAGCATTTTTTTAAAGAACCAATCTGGAAAATGCATGGCGGTAAAATTATTAGAAGGATTTATTAGTCATAAGGAGAAAAGAAAATGGCGACAATTTTGGATTATACAACCGTTATCACACCCACTGAGACGCTCAGTCGCAGCGCAGTGGTCGTGGGGGATGATGGGAAGATCAGTTATGTGGGGCCGATGGAAAATTTGCCCAATGTCGATGGGCTTCATTTGGATTTGAGGAATCTTTATCTATCGCCGGGGCTGATTGATATGCACGTGCATGGTGGGCATGGGATCACTTTCGGTGATCCCCAATCACTTGGGGAGGATTTACGTACGTATTCATCATGGGTCGTCAAGAACGGTGTTACAGGATTTCTGACAACGATTACAGCTTCTAATCCTCAAGATCTTGCGACGATGATCCAATCCATGGTACAGGAATTTAAAAAGGGATTGCCTGGGGCACAAGCATTGGGTATTCACCTGGAGGGTCCTTTTATGAATGTCGAAATGAAAGGCGCTCAAAACCCGGATTGGATACGCAATCCCAACCTCGATGAAACGAAATTGTATCTTCAATCTGGGGAGGGTTGGATTAAGCAGGTGACCATGGCGCCTGAGCTACCCTTAGCGGAAAAGGCCGCCGGGCTGTTTAGAGAGGCTGGTGTGACGGTAGCGATAGGTCATAGTTCAGCTGACTACGCAACAGCCGTCCGAGCATTAAAGGGGCTATGGACGCATATTACTCATACCTATAATGCCCAGACTGGGCTTCATCATCGGCGCCCAGGCATCGTTGGAGCAGTCTTGGGATCAGAAGAGATCACCGCTGAGCTCATCGCAGATTTGATCCATGTCCATCCGGGAGCGATGAAAGTGTTGGTTCGATGCCTTGGAACGGATCGCGTTGTGTTGGTGACGGATGCCATGGAAGCTGCTGGATTACCTGATGGCGAATATCAGCTTTTGGGCGCTAAGGTGATTGTCAAGGGCGGAAAAGCGACCCAGGAGGATGGTACCATTGCGGGCAGCAGCACCGTGCTCAATCTTTGTGTGAGGAACATGGTTAAAGAAGTTGGCGTGAGCTTACCAGATGCAATTAAAATGGCGACTTTGAATCCTGCACGGGTGATCGGTGAGGCAAGTCGGCATGGTCTCATTGCGGTGGGGATGCCGGCTGATTTAGTTGTGCATGACGCAGACCTTAATATTTATTTGACATTGGTCAATGGTGAAATCCTCTACAGTCGATTCTCAGATTTGATCTAAATCGCCGATCAAGATTTGATACCTTATAAAAATTTTTAAAAAATGATGAGGTTTCAATAGGAAAGGATAGTTATGGGAATTAAGAGAAAAGTGGTGATGGTTGGATTGGGTGACATCGCTCAAAAGGCTTATTTGCCTATCCTAACAGCCTATAAAGGGTTAGATTTGACCCTCTATAACCGCTCTCCAGAACGATTGAAATCCACCCAGGCGCGCTATCGTATTAAAGAAGGCACAACTTCCCTGGAGCAGGTGATTGAAAGCCAACCGGACGCAGCCTTTGTGCTGACAGCCTCCCCCAGTCATTTCGCAATTGTCAAGCAGTTTTTGGAGAATGGCGTGGATGTTTTTGTGGAAAAACCAGCCACATTACATTCCTGGGAGACGCAAGAGCTGGCGGAGTTAGCGGATAAAAAAGGCAGGATTTTGATGGTTGGCTTTAACCGTCGCTATGCCCCATTACACGTGAAAGCCAAGCATAAATGGGGGGACACCCCGGTGAGCATGGGCGTTTTTTCGAAATTCAGGACGTCTACCTATCATCCTGATTTAGCGCATCAGTTGATCGATGACAATATCCACCAGATCGATACCCTGAGATTCTTTTGCGGAGATGGGCATGCTGCTTCTGTCACACAGGAGACGACATCAGAGAAGATCATTGGTGCTGTGTGTACGATACGGTTGGACAGTGGTGGGATAGGCATCATCGAGACCAACATGAGGGCTGGCCGTTGGCAGGAGAACTATACGCTGTATGGCGGTCAAATGACGATGCGGATTGACGTATTTTCAAAGGTTACTCTCACTCAGGGAGAAGACCAAATTCGGTGGGCTGAAACTTATGATTCGTCGTGGAAACCGACCTTGGAAGGACGTGGATTTGTTTCGGAAATTGACCATTTCTTTGCATGTGTTAGAGAACGCCAAATGCCGCTCACATCCGCCTGGGATTCAGTGAAAACACAGGTTTTAATCGAGGAAATGGTTGAACTTGGGAAGCAGGGTTGATCACTTATAAATCAATATTCTAAACTGATTGTGGTTTGTGTTTTTATTACTGTCATCCAAAACAAAGCAGCATGATATGTACTGTTATTCCAAGCCGACAATTTCCGAAAGAATTTTGACTTTTGATCATTTTTTCACGATTCACCATTCACCATTCTTCAATCACTTTATAAAATTCTTGACAACTTATTGTGATTCGATATATAATATTGATAATCACCAGTATTATAG
>CAZWDG010000212.1:0-3876 GCA_964633075.1 uncultured Candidatus Brevefilum sp. | reverse complement strand
ACTGGCATCCGGCGAAGTATTGGGACTGTTGGGACGCACTGGCAGCGGTAAGACAACCCTGACCCGGCTGCTCTTCCGCTTATACGATCCCCAATCCGGAAGTATCCGTGTGAGCACGGATGAAGGTGATCAGGACCTGGTGGATATCCGACATCTGCCCTTACCGATCTTACGAGGACGGATTGGGATGGTGACCCAATCGATTGAACTTTTCCACGCCACGGTGCGGGACAACCTGACCTTCTTTGATCAGGCGATCCCAGATGAACAAATCCTGTTCGTGATCCAGGAGTTGGGCCTTTCACGCTGGTTTGCCAGCCTCCAATCTGGCCTGGATACGATGCTGGAATCAGGAGGCGGCGGTCTCTCAGCCGGGGAAGCGCAACTGCTGGCATTTGCGCGTATCTTCCTCAAAGATCCTGGTATCGTCATTTTGGATGAGGCTTCCTCACGCCTGGACCCAGCCACAGAACACCTGATTGAAAAAGCCGTCGACCGCTTGACGGCGGGGCGGACGGCGCTGGTGATTGCCCACCGCTTGAAGACCCTCCAGCGCGCCGATAAAATCATGATCCTTGAAAACGGTCGAATGATCGAGTTTGGCAATCGGCTCGTCCTGGCAAACGACCCTCACTCTCACTTTAGCCGCTTGTTACAGACCGGATTGGACGAGGTGCTGGTATGAGCCTGAATTCAAAGCAGGAATCCTCCAAACGCCCCAGCACCTGGTGGTACATCTGGCAGTTGACCAAGTACAAACCTTGGATCTATGGCCTGTTTGGCCTGATGGAGATCCTGTTCTTCGGCGTCTTTCCCCAACTGACCGGGTTCGTGATCCAGGCGATCTTCAACCAGCTGACGGGGGACGCCCAAACCAATTTCAGCTTGATCGCCTTAACCGCTTTGCTGGTCGCAATCGCCGTGGGACGCAGCGCGGCGTTCTTCACGGATGTCTTTTTGTATTTCACCTTCCAACATACCGTCACCGCCCTCTTACGCGGGAATATCTTTAGCACCATCCTTCGCAGGCCGGGCGCTCGCGCCGTCCCTGAATCCCCGGGAGAAGCCGTTAGCCGCTTCAGGGATGACGCCTATGAACTGGCCTTTTTCATGTCCGAGATGTTGATCGTGTTTGGCTTTGGGTTTTTCTCCATTGTGGCGTTGATCGTCATGCTGCGCATCAACCCCACCATTACGCTGGTGGTCTTCATCCCATTGGGGATCATCATCTTCATTGCCAACTTCGCCAACAACAAGATCACCGAATATCGCCAGGCCAGCCGTGATGCGACTGGAAAGGTGACCGATTTTATCGGTGAGTTGTTCGGCGCTGTGCAGGCTGTGAAAGTCGCCAGTGCCGAAGAGCGCAGCACCCAATACTTGCGAAACCTCAATGAAGCACGCCGAAAAGCGACCCTCAAGGATGAATTATTTACACAGATCCTCGACTCCGCTTTCTTCAACACCGCCAACCTCTTCACCGGCTTGATCCTGTTAACGGCGGGGGCTAGCATGCAAGCCGGGGCGTTCTCCGTCGGCGACCTGGCCTTATTTGTGTTTTACCTCACCTGGGTGACGGACTTTTCAGCCATGATCGGGGAGAAGATCGCCTGGTTCAAGCGCCTGGGGGTCTCGATTGACCGGATGCTCTACCTGCTGCAGGGCACCTCCCCCAAACAGTTGGTGGCGGATACGCCGGTTTACCTCCATAAGGAATTACCCGAAGTGCCCTACATCCGGAAAACTTCAGAGCACGACCTGAAGACCCTGGAGGTGCATAACCTGACCTATCTATATCCCGACAGTGGTCGAGGGATCAGGGAAATTGATCTGCACCTCATTCGCGGCGAATTTGTGGTCATCACCGGACGGGTGGGTTCGGGCAAGACCACCTTGCTGCAGACCCTGATGGGATTGCTCCCTCCTCAAGCGGGAGAAGTCTATTGGAACGGGTCATTGGTCACCGATCCGGGCGAATTTTTCGTCCCACCCCGCAGCGCTTATACCCCCCAGGTGCCGCTATTGTTCAGCGAGACGATCAAGGATAACATCCTTTTGGGTTACCCGGAGGATGAAGTCGATTTAACATCCGCCATTGAGATGGCCGTCATGGAACAGGACCTGGCGGAGATCCCAGGTGGGCTTTCGGCGCAAATCGGCACCAAGGGCGTCAAGCTCTCAGGCGGCCAACGCCAGCGAACCGCTGCGGCGCGCATGTTTGTACGTTCAGCGTCGCTGATGGTGTTGGATGATATCTCCAGTGCGCTGGATATCGAAACAGAGCAGGAATTGTGGAAGCGGATCTTCGCTCATCAACAGGATGCCACCTGCCTGGTGGTCAGCCACCGCAAACCCGCCTTGCAGCGCGCCGATCAGATCATCCTTTTAAAAGAAGGCTGTATTGAAGGCGTGGGCAAATTGGCTGATCTGTTAGAAACCAGTGATGAAATGCAAAGGCTGTGGCACGGGGAGGAGTAGAGAGCTTTCTTTTCTCCCTTCCCTTCAGGGAGGGGGCAGGGGGTAGGTTGGATTTATAATTTCAACAATGATGAATTTGAAAAAGTGTTGACCAGACCAGTGTGCACCCAACAAAAAAGCGAGAATGTCGGTCATACACGGCCTCGAAGACACCTATGTGACAGAAACAAGTGATGAGGTCGCCACATCGTCTTTGCGCTCCGTCATGGTAACAACTTTAGCCATTCTAAACATTCCCTCATCAGTCAACTGACGCTGACAGCTTCTCATGGAGCGTATCGGAAAACCTCCAGGTGCTGGAGAAGCCATAAAGCCTTCCCTTGGAGCGTAGCGGAACACCTTCAGGTGCAGGGGGAAGGCGGCACGCCGCAGGCGTGAGGGATGAGGGACGACAACCGATATTGCCACCTCGCACCGTTTCGATGCTCATCGCAATCACAAAATGAAACCCTAATTCCAAATCCCAAATACCAAATACCTTTCTTTCCCCACTCACCATTCAGTGCGCAGCCTCCTGCAAGGACCATCCACTAGAAATATTGACATTCACAGCCCAATCACAATACAATAATTACAGCCAATTGACCACCCATTAAGGAGTACCCATGGAACGCATCAAACGCAGTTGGGAGCTGGCAAAAGCCAGCATGGATGTATTAAAACATGACAAGGAACTGATCATCTTCCCCATCCTCTCATCCATCCTGATGATCTTTGTCACCTTGACCTTTCTGATCCCCACCCTTTTGGGCAATGTTCTCGATCAGGTTATAACCAAAGGCATGCCGGTCTTTGGCTATATTGTGCTGTTCATCTTTTACCTTGTCCAGTATTTTGTCGTGTTCTTCGCCAACACGGCACTGGTGGGTGCCGCGATGATCCGTTTGCGCGGCGGCGACCCCACCGTCAAGGACGGTTTCAGGGTCGCTTTCTCCAGAATATTGCCCATCCTCGGCTGGTCGCTGGTTTCTGCCACCGTGGGGCTGCTGATGAAAATGCTCTCCAACAACTCAAACAAGAAAGGCGGCCGGGCTGGGTCCTTTATCGCCTCGATCTTGGGGGCAGCCTGGAATGTGATCACCTTCCTGGTGGTACCGGTGATCGCCATCGAAGGCCTCGGACCTATCCAGGCTATTCAGCGCAGCTGGAACCTGCTTAAGCGCAGTTGGGGTGAACAAATTGCCGGCACACTGTCAATTGGGTTGGTTTTCGGCTTGATCGGCGTGGGCGGTGGGCTGCTGCTGGTGGGAATAGGTGTGGGGTTGTCCCTCCTCCTGGATAGCATCATTCCCGGGATCGTCCTTGCCATCCTTCTGATCTTGTTCATCATGGCGCTCAGCCTGCTCAGCACGACCTTGTCTGGCATCTTTTCGGCGTCCGTTTACGCCTATGCCGCCG
>CAZWDG010000211.1:0-3883 GCA_964633075.1 uncultured Candidatus Brevefilum sp. | reverse complement strand
GTTTTGGATGCCGACATCACCGGTCCTAGCATCCCCATGTTGTTTGGGTTACATGGGAAAGTGGATGCTGGAGATTATGGTATTCTGCCCTACGAAAGCCGCATGGGGATCAAGGTCATTTCGATGAATCTCTTGCTCACAAATGAAGATCAGCCGGTTATCTGGCGGGGTCCTTTGGTGAGTCGTGCTATTCAACAATTGTGGGGGGATGTGATGTGGGGAGATATAGACGTGTTGTTGATCGATTTACCGCCGGGAACTTCTGATGCGACCTTGACGATCATGCAATCCTTACCTGTTAATGGATTGGTGATGGTGACAACACCGCAAAGCTTGGCATCGATGGTGGTGCGAAAAGCTGTCCATATGGCGCAAATTGTTGGTGTCAACATCATTGGGATCATCGAAAATATGGCTTATTATGATTGCCCCGACACAGGTAAACAGCACTTCATTTTTGGCCAAAGCCACACGGGTGAAGTTGCCCAAACTGCCAATGCACCATTATTGGCGCAAGTTCCCATTGACCCGGCTATTTCTGATTTGTGTGATGCGGGCAATATCGAAGCAATCCAGTTTGATGGCTTGGATGTTCTGTTGGATGCATTTATGGATGCTGCCGCGATCACGACGGATAAAACTAAAGGGGTGGCAGAACCTAAGGAAATGGCATTCGATACAGTTACGCAGAGTGAGGCAGAATCGGTTTTTTTTTCTGATGAAACGCTGGAAAAATACTCAGTAGTTGCACAGGAGATAATCAAAGCCAAGGAAAATATGGGTCGTTTTGATCAGCCGGATATACAGGGAAGTTTTCGGGGTTGCTGTGGAGACAGCATCTCAATGGGTATGCTGTTGGATGGGGAGGTCATCGTGGATGCGCGATTTATTACGGATGGTTGCGAAGCTACGATTGCGTGTGGTGGCATGCTCTCCCGATTGATCAAAGGCAAAACAATTAGCGAGGCATTTAAGATTGATCCCGCTGTGCTGATTTCTGAGTTGGGCGGTTTACCCCAAGATCACATTCATTGTGCGAATTTGGCGGTTAAATCCCTCCATGAAACCCTGAGTAAATGGCAATCTGAAAGCCGTTCTCAAACTTCCTCTGATCCAGACTGAGGATAACGCGTTTGAAGGAGGTGTTTGTGATTTTTGATAACGTTTTGATTGCAGTTTTTATTGCTAGTGTATTAGCATGTTTGGTCACAGTTGCAGGAATCTATGTGATCAACCATTATGCGGCGTGGGGAAACAGAAATGTCGCTCATTTTATGAGTTTTGCAGCTGGTGTGCTGATCACAGTCTCACTCATGCACATCCTCCCTGAAGCTTATAAAATGAATAACAAGGCTCCGGTATTTGTGTTGATCGGCTTTATGAGCCTATATGTTTCCAATCGCATTTTAGATAAGTATCGTTTTCATGATCGTCAAGTCGCTCACCCTTCGCTCGGGCTCATCCCAATGATTGGGATTGGTATTCACTCTTTACTCGATGGGGTGATCTACTCGGTTACTTTCAATGTCAGTATTTTTACGGGCATGCTTGCTGCGATCGGAATGGTATTACACGAATTTCCCGAGGGGATCATCACCTTTTTACTCCTTGAAAGGGCAGGTTTCTCACGTAAGAAAGCGGTAACTTGGTCGCTGATTGCTGCGGCTTTTTCAACGCCCCTGGGAACCTTAATCTCATTTCCCTTTATCCATACGATCAGTCGAACTGTCCTTGGATTATTGCTTGCCTTTTCAGCCGGTGCGCTGCTCTATGTGGGGGCAACACACCTGCTACCTGCTGTAGAAAATGAAGAGAAGAAATACACTTTGTTTTCGCTGTTTGGAGGTATTGTGGTAGCTATCATCATTGTGATAACAAAAGGTTAAGAAAATGAAACTCGATAAGCTTAAGATTAAGGACTCAGTTCAAAAAATTCTTTCAGAACTTCCCTCAGGAGTCCTCCTGGTAGCGGCGGCGAAAACACGCACCGTTGACGAGGTTAACGCAGTCATTGAAGCAGGGGTCACGCATATCGGTTACAACTATGTCCAGGAGGCGTTGCCTATCATGGAGGTCATCGGTGATCGTGCCATCTGGCACATGATCGGTCATCTCCAACGTAACAAGGCGAAATTCGTGGCGGAGTCCTTCGATATGTGTCAGACAGTGGATTCCTGGAGTCTGGCAAAGTATTTAGATCAACGCTGTGAGCTCGCAGGGAGGATTTTGCCCGTATTGATCGAGATCAACAGCGGTGAGGAATCGAATAAAACTGGTGTTTTACCCGAAAATTTAGATGAGCTTGTGTTGAATATGAGCCAGTTGAAGAATCTCAAGCTCCAAGGCTTGATGACCATGGGTCCCCGCTTTGGTGACCCAGAAAAGAGTCGTCCCTATTTCAAATTGACGCGCCAAGCCTTTGAAGGCATTAAAGCCATGAATTTACCTAATGTTGAGATGCGTTATTTATCAATGGGAATGAGCAATAGCTATCACATCGCGATCGAGGAAGGATCCAATATCATTCGGATTGGGACAAAGCTTTTTGGAGAACGGATATGAGTCAGAGGAGGAATCTATGATGCTCAAACGTGTTTTTGGTCCTGTGCCTTCCAGGCGTTTGGGGCAATCATTAGGGATTGACCCGGTACCCCTCAAAACGTGCAACTGGAATTGTGTCTATTGTCAGCTTGGTCGAACGCGACCGTTTGTTACGGAGCGAAAGATTTTTTATGAAAACGATGAAATTCTGACACAGACGCAAAAAGCCCTTGCATCCCATAAACCCGGTGAGATTGATTGGGTGACCTTTGTCGGCTCAGGAGAAACAACCTTGCATGCAGGCATCGGTGAGATGATCAATGAGGTGAAAGCACTGACGGAGATTCCCGTGGCTGTGATCACCAACGGATCGCTGCTCTATCTGCCTGAAGTGCGTGAGGCGTTGTTGGCTGCTGATGCGATTTTACCATCATTGGATGCTGGAGATCCTCTTTTATATCGAAGGATAAACCGTCCACATCCATCTTTGACCTTTGAACGGCTTACTGACGGGTTAATGGCTTTTAGGGAACAGTATGAAAAGAATTACTGGGTTGAAGTGATGCTGGTACGGGGTTTAAATGATACAGAAAAAGCGCTGAGGGATATTGCTGGCTGGTTGGAAAAGATCCAACCCGATGAGGTCCATGTGGTTCAGCCTACACGTCCCCCGGCTGAGGATTGGGTGGGACCACCCGATGAGGTGGGGTTGATTCGAGCCCGTGATATCCTCGGTCAGGTATCCGAGATCATCTTGCCAGCTTCGGGTTGGTTTGATCTTAGTGATGGCGAGGATTTGATTGATACCATTGTGGGTATTATCACCCGGCACCCGATGCGAGAATCTGAATTGGTCGATGCGCTGATGGACTGGTCTGAGGGTGATGTGCGTGAGACACTAAAAGCCTTAGAGCAAAGCGGTAGAGCCCAAATAGTGACCCGTGGGGGGGCTCAGTTTTGGAGCGCTTCGGAAGGGGTTTACGCTCAGGGTGACCCTCGCAATCATGATTGATTGGCATTAAAAGGAGAGATACGAAGACTGTTATGTCAAAATTTTCTTTAGAGGTGCTTAATCGAACCGTCTATCCCTTCTTCACACAGGTGGATCCTGATGTGGTCCTGGGGGCAACTTTTGGAGAGGATATGGCGCTGACTCGGGTGGGGGATGCCTTACTCGCCTCGCATATCGACCCGATTGTGGGGGCGGTACGCAATATTGGTTGGCTGGCAGTGCATGTGGCCTGCAATGATATCGCCACCAGTGGTGCCCCACCACGCTGGATCCAAGTATTGGTGTTGGTGCCGAGTGAGAAGGATGAAGCACTATTGAAGGGCATCATGG
>CAZWDG010000210.1:0-3923 GCA_964633075.1 uncultured Candidatus Brevefilum sp. | reverse complement strand
CTATTCATGATGTTGACCGAACGTTGAAAGCACTTCCAAGCGGTACGGTGACTTTTCTGTTTACCGATATTGAGGGCTCCACCAACCTGTTAAAAAAGCTCGGTGATCAATACGCCCAGGTTTTAGATTGGCAGCGACAGATATTGCGAAAAGCGTTTGACAGGTGGGGGGGCCAAGAAGTGGATACCCAGGGTGATGCATTCTTTGTCGCTTTTCCCAAAGCAAGCGATGCCGTTTCTGCTGCAGCGCAAGCCCAGCAATCCATGGCAGAACAGATATGGCCGGAGGAACAGGAGGTACAGGTGCGGATCGGATTGCACACCGGCGAAGCCTTACTCACTCATGAGGGATATGTGGGTCTGGATGTGCATCGGGCGGCGCGCATCTGCGCGGCAGGTCACGGCGGACAGACGCTGCTCTCACCATCGACAGCTGCGTTGGTGATGAACAGCCTGCCTGAGGGACAGCATCTGCTTGATCTGGGAGAACACCGTCTCAAGGATCTGAGCTACCCCGAACACCTCTTTCAGCTGGATCTACCCGGTGGACAAACGAGCTTTCCCCCTTTAAAGTCATTAAACGCCATGCCCAATAACCTGCCAGCCCAGCTGACCAGCTTTGTAGGGCGAGAGAAAGAGATCGAAAAACTGAGGGAGCTGTTAGGAGAGGCACGCTTGGTGAGCATCGTCGGACCGGGTGGGACGGGGAAAAGCCGCCTGGCGCTTCAGGCTGGGGCCAGCCTGATTGACCAGTTCCCGGACGGCGTCTGGTTTGTTGAGTTGGGAAACCTGAACACGGTTGACCAAATTCCCTCGACAATTGCCAATGTGTTGCGTTTCAGGATTGATGATGTTACCAGCAATCTTTCTCCGGCGAACCAGGTGGTCGATTACCTCGCCAGTCGGGAATTGCTGTTGATCCTGGATAACTTTGAGCACTTATTGGCTGGTTTGGACTTTTTGAAAGAAATCCTGACAGGGGCGACGAGGGCAAGGTTATTGTTGACTTCACGTGAACGCTTGAATATCCCTGAAGAATGGGTTCTAGCACTGGAGGGATTGGATTACGCCACTAACGGACATAAAGAGAAGGGTCATAATAGCGCACTGGAGTGATTCCTGGAAAGAGCGCGCCAATCTAATACAAGCTTTCACTTATCCCCTGAGGGGAGGTCCGATGTCAACGCAATCTGCCGCCTGGTGGGTGGATCACCGCTGGGGATCGAGTTAGCTGCCCCATGGACGGCTTCACTTGCTTGCCGGGAGATCTTGGAAGAGCTTGAGAAAAACCTGGATTTCCTGAGCGATACCTTTCGGAGCATGCCAGCAGGTCACCGCAGCGTGAGGGCGGTGTTCGATCACTCCTGGGGGCGGTTGAATGAGGTAGAGCGATCTGCATTCGCAAAGCTGTCCGTTTTTCAAGGTGGTTTTGAACGAGTTGGAGCGCAGCATGTGGCGGACGTGAACCTGCCAATGCTGTTGAACCCGGTGAACAAGTCGTTGGTCGGACGCGGTGAAGGGGAACGCTTCCAATTGCACCCTCTCCTTCATCAATTTGCTGCTGAGAAATTGAGGGAAAGACCGGAACAAGAAGAATCCATCAGAGAAAAGCACTGCCGTTATTATCTGGAACTGCTGGAAAAATGGCAAACATCAAAACCTGGGGATGCCTGGCAGGAAGCCCTGCAAAAGATACTCAGAGAAAACAGCAACATTAGCGAAGCAATCCGTTGGGCGCTTATGCATTGGGATGAGGACAAAGCCGAGCAGATGCTTGAGATGGCTTCTGAATTCTACATGGCACAAGGATTTAATGAAGCCCGTCTTGCTTACCAATCCCTGGCCCAATTCTTAAAGGAGAACGGTGTCAGGCTGGATAAAGGTACTCCCAGGTATACGCTTCTTCTAACCGCGACCAGTGTAAGGGCTATTTGGGGTGTCATTCTGGGTGACATAAGCGAGATTTCGGTGTTGCAGGAAAATTTGAGTGTTCTTCGTGATCTCGACCTGAAATTTACACTGGGTATCTGTCTGTATGGCTTGGGGATTAACTCGGTGAACCACAGTGAGTGGAAAGAAGCCATCCGGTTTTTTGGAGAGGCCTATCTGTTGTTAAAGGAAACTCGTTCTCATGAAAACACTGCTGGATGTTTAATATGGCTAGGTTGGGCTTGTTTAGAAACTGGAAATTATCAGACAGGAAAAAATTGCTTCGAAGAAGCCTACCGGCTTTCTGAGGAGCAAGGGGTAGGTTTATTGCGTCCCTATGCACTGGATAAGATGGCTTTGTGGGCAGATACCACAGGTAATTTTTCGCTGGGCCTGCAGTACCACCAGCAGGCCCTGGAAATCCTCCAAAAGCTTGGAGGACAATTTGGGGCACAGGGGTATGCCCTTAGCAGGATGTCGCTGAGCGCCTGGGGATTGGGAGATTACGAAAAAGCGCTTGAATATGGACTGGCTGGTGCTGAAATGTTCGAGAGGGTTGGGCATCGTTGGGGAACAGCAGTCAGCCAATGCCGGATTGGCTTTGCAAAGATGAGCCTGGAGAACTTCATTGAAGCGCAGGAGCACTTTTTGAGAGGGTTAAAGTTGTCTAAAGATTATCAGTATCCTGGGATTGCACTGAGTACCCTGGCTGGTGTGGGCAGTCTTTACGCTCGGCAGGGCAGACTTGATGAGGCGGTGGAGGTGCTCACATTCACTGCTGAGGATCCAAGAACCCCTGACATTTATCGATCGATTGCAATGAAGGCGTTGGAGAAATTGCCCGCGATTCTCGGGGATGAACGGTTTTCAGCTGTCCAGAAACGCGGGCGTTCCCTCGAGTTAGATTCTTTGGTGGAAAAGCTCATCAGGATCCATGGCATCTAGATGGAAAAGAGGGGGATAATAACCTCTCTCCCAGGGAGGGGAGAATAATGGGTAATTGGTATTCACCACTTTTCTATGTGGCTATGACTAAATTGACCACTCTTTTTTGATCGATAGGTTTTTTGCAGGTAAGATTTGACTTCTGATGATATAAATCGAAGAAGTTTATTTCTCGGTTTGCTAATCGACTAGAAACCTGTAAATCCCTGTTTCAGATGTGTCTTCTTTAATCCTCAGTTCTGGGGCATAATCCACAACCTCTAATGGGATAGCCAAAGTTGCTTCAGGATCCTCAATTACTCTTGCTGTATTCGTATTTGGCTCAAAATAAATAAAAATATGGCGTGAAAAATTCTCGTTTGTGGGCGTCCAATTATCCGGATGATTTGGGAGATCCAGGTAATAATATTCGCCAAAAAGTGTGGGATTATTGTAAAGAACCTGTAATGCAGACTGGGCTTCCCAATCTCCGATAAAAGGTAACATCTCGAAGGGGTCCAAGTTTGCGTAACCCGGTATCACAATCACGGCAATGGTTTCATCCTCCAAATTGGGGATCAAATCAAATACAGAATGCCAGAACGCTTTATTGATCTCCCAAATATGAGCTCGTTCATTCTGTGAGCGGACCTGAAAAATCATTCCCAAGATAACCAAGGCAATGGTCATAATCATTACGACGCGATCGACGAATATTTTCTTGCGCACGATGTAAGTGATAAAACCAGACAGGCCGGCTATCAGGGCAAGGGCTGCACCTGGAATAGATGTATAGTTGACCCGCGAACTATCGCCGTAAAAAGTTGGTTGGTAAAGGCTAATAATGGGGATATAACCCACAGCCCAAAATAATACTCCTATCAGTGAAATCTTTATCAGCGATTTGACTTGCTTCATTCTGTCACGATACAAAAAGTCATGATTTGTTTTTGCAGATTTTTTAAGTCTTCGTAAAAAGAGCAGAAAGGTTATTATCGACAATCCTGCGATACCAACAAAAGCAATATATTTATAATCGAACAAAACTGCCGCCAAAACGCTCAAAAAAGC
>CAZWDG010000209.1:3666-3928 GCA_964633075.1 uncultured Candidatus Brevefilum sp. | reverse complement strand
GTATAACCCGAAGAATAGACCTACCGCAGTCGAGAAGATGGTCGCCAGCAATATTGCATTCAGCCCCACCGTGGGGTAAAAAGGTGTGCCGCTGGAAATGGCAATGCGGCCTACAATGGAGGCGATCAGCCAGCCAAAGGCAATGCCGATCAATCCGCCAAACAAACTGAGCAGTGAGGATTCAGTGAGGAATTGCACCATGATGTCGATTTTCCTTGCCCCGATGGCTTTGCGCAGCCCAATTTCTCGCGTGCGTTCAGTC
>CAZWDG010000209.1:0-3656 GCA_964633075.1 uncultured Candidatus Brevefilum sp. | reverse complement strand
GAAACCAGCATGATGTTCATGATGCCAATCCCTCCTACCAGCAGTGAGATGGCAGCAATCCCGCCTAAAAAAATGGTCAATACACCAGTAATGGTGCTGGCCAGAGATAGGAAATCCTGTTGGCTGTAAATGGAAAAATCTTCTTCCCCTGGGGTCACCCGGTGGCGGCTGGCGAGTATCTGGCGTATCTCGTCGCTCGCTAAGGGCACAGACTCAGGGCTGACCGCTTGAACGAAGATGACATCCAGACTGTCGCGGTCGCGATGTATCAGACGTGCCTTGGCTGTGGTTAGCGGTACTAATACTACATTATCCTGGCTGCCAAATGAACCGCCACCTTTCGGTGCTAACAAACCAATCACCCGGAATGGCTGACCCTCGATGCGTATGGTTTCACCAACGACCCCCTCGCGTCGGTTGAATAATTTGTCGGCAACCTCGGTTCCAATGATCGCCACTGAGGCGCGCCCATTTACCTGATCCTCGTTGAGAAATGATCCTTCCAGTAGGCGATAGTTGCGGACCGATTCAGCCTCAGGAGTGGATCCATCGATTTGAGCAGATGTTACCTTTCCTTCGAAATTCACTGATAAAGTTTTGCGTATTGTGGGAGCAACTTTGGCAACATGTGGAGCCTGAAAAGGATCAGCCAGGGCGGTGGCATCACTCATAGTGAGCGGTTTCTCATTGCGGATTTCTTCAGTAAGATTACCCTGAAATACGAACAAAAGATTCGTGCCGATACCGCTGATTGAACCGATGATGGTTTCCTGCGCACCACTACCAACTGCCAGCATGGCAATGACAGCTGCTACACCAATAACAATGCCTAAAATCGTTAAACTGGAGCGAAGTTTATTTGCATTCAGGCTTTCAAGCGCTTCCTGGATGGATTGGGTGAAGTTCATTTTCCATTATCCTTTTTGATTAAGCCATCGTATAGCTGGATGATTCGTTTTGCTCGTGATGCCACATTAGGATCGTGTGTTACGATGATGAGAGTGGTACCACTCTTTTTATTCAACTGTAACAATAAATCGATAATTTCTCTGCCTGACTTGGAGTCTAAATTCCCGGTTGGTTCATCAGCCATGATGATGGCTGGTTGATTGACCAGCGCGCGCGCGATAGCCACCCGCTGTTGCTGACCGCCAGAAAGTTCAGTCGGTTTATGGGTGACACGATCTGATAACCCTACCGAGTCGAGCACCTGCAGGGCACGTTCCCGACGACCGCCATTTAAACCAGAATAACGCAAAGGCAGTTCCACATTTCCAAGAGCCGTCATACGTGGGAGAAGGTTGAAATTTTGAAATACAAAACCCACTTTGTGATTACGGATTATGGCCAGCTGGTCATCATTGAGATTAGACACTAATTCGCCATCCAGGATATATTCACCGCTGGTCGGACGATCCAGACATCCCAATAAATTCATCAGCGTGGATTTCCCTGATCCTGAAGGTCCGATGATAGCCAATACTTCACCCCGTTTGATATTGAGAGTTACGCCACAAAGGGCGCGTACTTCGACAGTGCCCATCTGGTAGACTTTGCACAAATTACGAGCTTGAATTACATAATCCTGCTTCATGTCCAAAATCCTTAACGTGTGACAAAGGAGGGAGGTCGACCATTGGTGGGGATTTGGAAGGGTGGGTTAAGTACCACTATATCATCTACTTGCAGATCACCTGAAAGAACCTGAGTTTCTGTATCTGAGGATGCTCCAATTTCTACCTCAATGGGTGTGAGTGCTCCGTTCCTCAATAAATAGACAATACGTTTGCCATTTTCCTGGCGGATTGCGCGATTGGGTACTGTCAGGGCTTCTTTTACCTCATTGACAACGAGGTTAACGGCAGCAGTCATTCCCGGTCGAACTTGTTGATCTGCATTGATCAGTTCAACTTTTACTGTGAAATACACCGTTCCTGAGATATCGTTACCCACCGAGGCAACCTCAGTGACCTTGCCTGCATATGTTTTACCGAGAATGGCATCAAAGATCAATTCAGCACGTTGACCGACGCGAATACTGTTAATATCGACTTCCGGGATATCCACGATTACGATCAATTTGGAAAGGTCATCAATTCGGAATGATTTTGTGCCAGTTGTCACCTCATCGCCAATTTTGGAATTAACTTCGGTTACCACACCAGTGAATGGTGCTGTGATTTCTCCCAGTGAAATTGTGGCTTCTAGGGCATCCACCCGCGCTTGAGTCGCATCAATATCATCCTCATTCTGACCATCTTTTACCCGTTCCCACTCTCGACGGGCGTCTTCTACTTTAGCTTTAGCCAGGTCATATTCTGCGAAATCTTCTGCTACATCATCATCGTAGTTTTTCCCTAAAATATAGTTTAGGTTGCGCAGGGCTTTATCGCGTGCTAATTGTTTTTCATCCACTGTAGCTTTAGCTGTTTGATATTCCGGGTCATCCAGGGATTCTTCTGCAAGCTCATCCAGTGATAATTTGTCATCCTGCAAATCATCTTCTGCATCCAGGAACGTGTCGCGGGCTTCATAAATGCGATTCATGTCCGCATTTTTATAATTCCATCGATCCCGGTCCTTTTCAGCTTGTTTCAAATCCTCTTCTGCGCGTAGTAAATCTAGATATTTGGAAGCACGCTCCGTTTTCGATTCTATGGCTGTTTCTAGGTTGCGCTGAGCAGTAACCAGGTCTGCCCGTGCTGCGATAATATTTTGAGCCATGGAGGTGGTTTCCAATTGTGAGAGGACATCACCTTTTTGCACCCTGTCATTTACCTTTACATTGATCACTGCAATACGCCCATTAGTTTGCCAGGAAAGGTTAGCACTTTGGTTGGCTGTCACGGTTCCAGTGGCACCCACAATTGCGATTAAATCACCCTTTACTACCTGCACAGTTTGTAAGCTCTCCAGTACTTTTTGCTGCGAACGCTGGTTATTGCTGATAATCCAGATGACACCTGTGACAACAACTAATAACAGAATAATCACCCATGATCGTTTCTTTAAGATAGGTATAAACCTTTCCCAACCATTTGATTTGGATATTATCTCTTCAGGGTGGGGAGTATTATTCGTTGAATTATTTTTCATGATTCGTTTTGCCATTTTTCCTCGTTAAGCTTTTTAATGTTGATTACCGGTTAGGTATTGAATTGCCACTTGCAGAGACTCGTCAACCACACGATCGCGTATGGACTCCTCAGCCAGACGCCCACAATGGTACAGGATCAGGGGTGCATGGATGATGCTCATCACCGTCAGCGAAGCGATGGTTGGGTCACGCTTGATAAATACCTGCTTCTGCATTCCTTGGTCTAACAGGTTGGTGAGCATTTTGATGGTCTTTTGAAAAAAAGGGTGGTTTTTTTTCATTTGCGCAGCGGGTGTCAGCCATAACAGGCGAAAGATGCGGGGTCTGGCTTTGACCGTTTGAATATAATCCCTTAATGCATCCTGTAATTTATCTCTGATCTTGTTGTGGTCCATCTGGTTGATTAAATCCTCAAAGCGCGTGTTTACCCTTCGTTCCATCCGTTGAATCAAGGAGGAAATTAATTCACCTCGGTCTTTGAAATAGGTGTAGATGACCATATGCGAGATCTCTAACTTATCAGCAATTTTTCGAATACTGATCTCCTCTGGACCGCTTT
>CAZWDG010000208.1:0-3944 GCA_964633075.1 uncultured Candidatus Brevefilum sp. | reverse complement strand
GTACTGGGTTGGCTCGAAAATCATCGCAGGACCAATGGCTGATGCGGTTGAAGCAGAACTCGTTGAGCACTCTGAGGAAGAAAAAGAACATGCGGACATGTTGGCAGATCGCATTGTTAAGTTGGGCGGCACGCCACTGATTGATCCAAAAATGTGGTTTGACGAGACCAAGTGTGGTTATGAAAAGCCCTCCAATGAATATGTGAAAGTACTTCTTGAACAGAATATTGAAGGTGAACGTTGTGCCATTGAGGTTTACAAAGATTTACTGGCTTTCATTCAGGGTAAAGATCCTATCACCTATCATATCATCCGAGAAATCCTGGAAGATGAAATCGATCATGAGGATGAATTACAAAACTTACTGGAGAATTACCAATCTTTATTTAAGTAAATGGTAAGCTTTTTCGAAAAAGTCAGAAAAGCATAAGATTACATTTCACTGGATCATGCTTGAAAACACAGGCATGATCCAGTTCATTATTCCATATACACCTCATACTTTAGAGCAATTCTTTCTACCTCTTCGTTCCCCTTGCACCACTTGCTACAAGCTACCAACTACCAGCCACCAGCTACACGCTTTTAGCTTTCAGCTTTGAACTCTCAACTTTCAGCTTTGACCTGTTATTCCATCCTCAGTCTCCCATCTTCAGCCCCCCCTTGGAGGCGCTTGTGGACTCAATCGTAAACCTCATGATTGAACCTGCTGAAATTCCACAATAATTTTCCTAATAAAATAACCATTCGGGATGTCATCCCTTTGCACTGGGTCTGAATATACTCTTTGTGCCTAAAAATCCATCAGAGCAGTGATAGAAATGCGGATTGCCCTCACCACATGTGATTATGAACGCTCATCCAAATTCTATAGCGAGGGGTTGGGGCTTGATCCCGCACAATTCTGGGACAATGATCAGGGGCGAGGTATCATCCTCAACCTGGGGAATGCCACTTTAGAGATCTTTGATGAAAAACAAGCACAAACGGTTGACCAAATTGAGGCCGGCAGACGCTTTAGCGGCCAGTTTCGGCTGGCATTTCAAGTGCCTGATTTACAGAAAGCATTGGCGCGTTTATTAGCGCATGACGCAACGTTGGTTCATGAACCTATCATGACACCCTGGGGGGATTACAACGTGCACCTCCAGGACCCAGAGGGGGTCCAAATCACACTGTTTCAGGTCATCGACGCCAACGATAAATAAGAAGTCATTTTGATTTTTATTGTGGATAGTGGCGCAAATCATGGCAATATCAATGTTGCGTATCCAAAGATAAGAGGGATTGCTCCATCAAGATATCAGGAATATCCCAGCCTTTTTGATCCATTAGATCGATATAAGCGCGCCTGAAAAACAGCCTCACATCTATGTCCACCACACCTGATGATGGTGCTTCAAAACGATATTGGGTAGTATCTCTTTCAAATGCCGCCAGCCGATTATCACTGACGATGCTGGTTGGATTCCAATAAGCGCCTGTTGGTGAGATCTCAGTCCATAATTCCTTGAGCACTTTGGCATAGGCTTTTCCAGGCATTCCAGCAAAATAACCTGACTCAGGATCTCCCTCTCCCGCCCAATCTGGCAAGGTTGATCCCTCAACCAAAGTGAGTGACTTTCCATCAGGACCTTGTGCACCAACAAGCAACAGAAGGTGTCGTAATGGCGAATCCGTCGGGATATGATGTCCGGTTTTGTCATTTAACAAGGTGACTTCCACAATAATATGATCATCCTCCAGAAATGCATTAACCTCCATCGTCAGGGCATTTTGTAAGAGAGCCTCATCACTCGCGCCTGGCATGAGGTGGCTAAAGAGCGTTCCAGGATCACGCACCTCGCCGCCGCTTTCTGGTAGTGCAAAAATCGTCCCCCCGCTGGAGGGCATATGACAATCCTGGCAGGTCTGACCTGTCTCGGGGTCACTATAAGAGCTTTCAAGCCATTCACCGAAGGAATTATAGACCGTAGTATCCCAAAAGACGCCATAATGACAGCCCGCACAAAACTCACTTTGTACCTGGAGAGGCAGGTAGATATCCTCCCCGGGTGCCACATCATCCAGCGGTCCGGCAAAAAACTGGTGACCTTCAGGCGGGCGTAAGAATTCATAGGATAACACCCCGGGCATATTCATCCAGGGTAATCCTGTCTTGGGGTCAAGCTTGATATCAACAATCTTATGACAAAAGTCACATGACACACCTTCCACTGCGATCTCACTGATCGCAGTCGGATCGACGCCATAGGGGGAATGGATGGCATCCAGGGGCACATGACAGGCGGCACAGTTCCCAGCATTACCCGGGAAGTCCAGTTTATATCCGGGACCATAATAAGGCTGCGAGTCATCCGGTGGAAGAGGCAGTGCGCCATAATCGACGCTGTAAGCATAACGCGTGGACGGGCTCTGATTACCCGAGAGATCTGTCCCACTATACATACTCAGGAACCGCTGATTAGCGGCTGATTGTGCATGGGCATCTAAAAGCCATTCATCGACTGGCAACATTGTGGTAACTTGTGTGCCCTGGTTACTGTGACACTGGGCACATGCTTGATTTTCCCCCTCACCTCCCGTGGAATCCAATGCAGAAAGCCATTCGTAGTCAGGATTATCAAGGCTGTGATGCTTCTCTAAGATAATTTCGATTCCCTCTGTCCCAGGTTCTACGAAATCCCCACCACCGATGAAGTAACCTGGTGCCGATGCGGTGAGTTTTAGGGCTTGACCAGACTTTAAGCCTTCAAAAATGAAAGCACCCTTGCTATCTGAAATAGCAGATTCTCGCGTCGTTTTAATACTGACAACAGCTCCAACGATGGGTTGTCGATTCTGATCCAGAACAAAGCCTTGCAGTTTTATAAGGGTGGCATCCGATGAAAAATGCTCTTCAGACGGTTTTGAGGAACACTCAATCAGGAATAGCGACCCGAACAGGAGGATATTGAAAAGGATAAAAGCAAAATTCTTTCGCACTCGACTCACTTTATTTTTTATATAGTTTATTCATCGGCGGGGGTTGGTCCCAGTCGGTAAACCCCTCCGCCATCCGTGGCTAAATATAATGTACTGCCATCCGCAGACAGTGATAGGTCCACAGCAGTGCGATAAAGTAAATTATCGTTGAGGGCTGTCCAATTTGTATCTTCTCCGGATTTATAATACACCCCGCTGTTCAAACTGGCTAAGTAGACCACATCTTCATGGATTGGATCAATTTCAATATCCATGATTGTGGTTTCTGGTGCCATCCCCGCTGAAAAATGACGCCAGGATATGCCGTCATCTTCACTGATCATCATACCACCACGTTCAAATCCAGCAAAGATCTTTTTTGGATTGAATGGATCAGCAGCAATTGAGAGAATATACGGTTTTTCGAATTGAATGTCAATGAATGTGCCGGGGATCGTATCAGAGATATTTTCAGCAACCAGTTCCCAATGCATACCCCCATCCTCTGAACGATAAATGGATGCGGGATAAACAGCAGCATAGACATCACTTTCTGATAAGATTTCCAGATCAGTGACCTGCCCTTGCGTCATGCTGGTTTCCATCCAGGTTACACCGCCATCCACAGATCGAATGATCCCCCGCCCCGGGTGACTTTCGCATGCTCCACGAACAGTGAAGCAACCATAGCTTCCAGCTGACGCCAGGACAAGATAGGGGTCATCTCTTGAGAAGGTAATCCGCGTGATGGTTTCGTTTTCTGGGAATTGCCCTGGTCGCCAGAGCCCTGTCAGGATGTTATGCCAGGACTCACCACCGTCGATGCTCAACTTTGGATCAGGACCACCATCTTGAAGAACAGCCAAAATATGATCAGAATTATAAGGATTGACAGCCATAACAATACCTTCTGGTACTCTAGCAGGGCTATGCCCGGTTCCAATCCAATTCTGACCGGAATCAATGCTCTTAAACACCTG
>CAZWDG010000207.1:0-3953 GCA_964633075.1 uncultured Candidatus Brevefilum sp. | reverse complement strand
CACCAACACCATTAATTAATCCAATCAATCCCCCCGATGCTAAAGAAACAATCAAAGCCAAGGGCACCCTTGCATCCGATTTATCAGAAACGACAGCTGTGAAAATAGCAGCTAGTGTCACAGTCGTTCCTGCGGAGAGATCAATGCCTTCCCCTCCTGCCAGGATCACAATGGTTTGACCGGCAGCGATAATTCCCAGAAAAGCGGAGATATTAATGATCATCTGACCACGACTAATCATTCCAGAGAAACCAATATTCGGTGTTAAAAATATAGAACTTATAAAAAATAATAAAATTGCGAGAACCAAGGCAATTACTGGTGGGGAAAATAATTTGGGGAGCTTAAAACCAATCGTGTTCTTCATTTTTTGACCTGTTTGAGAATCAATTGAATAAAACTTGGTGAAGCAAGAGAAACTAAGATTATTAATGAGTCGACTAATGGTTGAAACCACGTGTCCACATTAGCAAAGCCAACAATATTTCGGATAAAACCTAGAATCATTACGCCTAAAATAGGACCGACTACCCCGCCAACACCACCACTCATAGGGGTACCGCCAAGCACAACAGCAACGACTGAATCAAGCGTCATTGTTGCGCCAATCCGTGGATCACTGGAACTAGTGACCAGTACCAGTGAAAGTGCAGCGAACGCACTCAGTAAACCCGCAAGCATGTGAACGATCATCCGCTGGCGTATGACAGGAACGCCACTGGTAAAAGCTGCTTTTTCATTGCCCCCTATAGCATAAAGTTGTGTGCCAAAGCGTGTATTTCGTAAAAGTAACCATAATAACATTAGGATTAAAAAAATCCAGATCCCCATGGGCAACCCCAGAGGTCGTGTCGATTTGTAAAAGGAGGTCACTATTTTTGGCATCGTCCCACCAGGGCGCGGTAAAATCCACATGGCAATCCCTGTGAATACATAACTCGTTGCATAAGTTGTAATGAAGGGAGGAATGCGCACAAAGGAAACAAAAATCCCATTCAATGCACCTAATAAAATACCGATTCCAATCGCTAAAATAAAAATTAATAGGAATTTGGCTAGATTGTCTTCCGGAGAATATGATGTCACCAGGAACGCGGCTACTACTCCCATCAAATTTCCAACAGATAGATCGATACTACCGTTGATTAAAACAATCGCTTGTGCGATTGCTAATAGTGATAAAGGTATGAAACCGCGTAAATTGTTATCCAGAAGATACATGAACCTGTCAGAAAACTTTTGAGGTCCTAGATTGGTATATTGGAGGAAAAAATTTGTTAAAATAACGATGATGAAAAGAACTGCAGGAAAAACAAAAGTCTTTTTCTTGAAGAAATTTCTAAATTTTTTCATAAATGTGCTCCTCGCTGGAAGTCACAATCGCAGTTATCAGACTGGACAGTGTTAGGTTTATTTTTGGCAATTCTGTACGGATCTTCCCATCGCGAATTACGAGCACACGATCACACAAACCAACCAACTCCTCATCGTCACTGCTATAAAATAAAATGGATGTACCTGTATTACATAAGTCTCGTAGTAAGTCATAAAACTCATTTTTTGTGCCTACATCAACTCCCTTGGTGGGGTCGTTAAGCAGCAAAATCTGTGGTTTTCGTTTTAACCACTTGCCAATGACCACTTTCTGGGCATTCCCGCCACTCAAACTGCTGACCGGCATATGCAAACCAGCCATGATGATTTTGATTGCGTTTGCTGTATCAAGAGCGTCCTTTTTTGCTTTCCGGGTATTTAATGGAAAACCATATTTCATCCAACTGGGTAACAAAATATTTTCGAGAATCGATGAGCGCATTAACAAGCCTTCTTTTGCTCGATCACCAGGTACCAATGCAATATCTTGTTCCATTGATTCAGATGTGTGATTAAATTGAAAATCTTTTCCATTGAAATTGATCGTTCCGGAATAATGAATGGAGCCGAATATAGAGTTTAATATTTCTGATTGTCCGTGTCCCTGCAAACCAGCGATGCCTAACAACTCACCTTTTTTCACTTCGAAGTTAATCCCCTGCAACTTATCTGTCCGAAGGTCGGTCACTTTCAACACAGTCTCTCCGAGTTGCTTTGTGGTTAGCTTTCCTACTTTTTCAAGATGATCTTGGTTATTTTCAATCATCAGACTGATGAGTTCTTTTTCTTTGACTTTTTTAGCATCAAAATCGCCAACAGTTTTACCGTTCCTTAATACGGTAATACGATCAGCAATCCTGAAAACTTCAGCCATGCGATGTGAAATAAAGATAATCGCTTTATCTTGCTGCTTCCATTTGCCAACTAAGGAGAACAACCTTTCTACTTGACGGTTATCCAGGCTGGAAGTAGCTTCGTCCAAAATCATGATATTTGGTTCAGTGCTAATTGCTTTTAAGATTTCAACAATTTGCCTCTCATCCGGTGAGAGCTCACTTACCAATGAATCAGGAGTCAGTGAAGGGCTTATGGTCTCTGAAAACAGGTCTAATAATTCCTGTGTGCGCTGCTTTTGTTCCTTTTGATCGACAAAAATACCTTTCATCGGCTCGCGTGTCAACCAGATATTTTGTGAAATTGTAAGCGAAGGAATAAGACTTAGTTCCTGATAGACTGCTCCAATGCCAGATTTAAGCGCTTCAATCGGGTTTGAAAACGAAACGTTTGTGTTGTTCAGGAGTAGTTGCCCACTATCTGGGGCAACTACTCCAGTAATTATTTTGCACAGTGTGCTTTTCCCACTTCCGTTAGCTCCGATAAGGGCGACTACCTCACCACTCTTTGCTCTCAGGGAACCGTTAGATAAAGCAGTGACACCAGCGAAGTGTTTTACAATGTCATTGGAAGTGAGATAATGTGCCAAAATTTACCTCTTATTTGAATAAGGAATTGATCTCTTCAGGGGTCATAAATTTGTCGAGGGTGTAACCATCTGCTTTACCTTCAACCGAAGCTAACCATTCAGCCATATTGCTATTATCAATGGTTGTCAGTGGCTTATAAATGGTGTTGCCAAATTGACCGCCGAGTTTTGCCGGATCGATTTCCTTACCTTGTAATAAATTGTATGCGATATACACCGCATCATAGGCACAACCTGGAGGATTAATGACTGAAATGCATTCGAAATCAGGGTGTTCATCAATCATTTTCTGCCAGGTTCGAAGACCGCTTGCACGAGCTTCGCATACAACTTGAGGCCAATCTTCATAAGGTAGACCTGAGGCTTGCACAGCTAACAAGGTTGCTTCTGCCATGCCGTCTTGAGTCCAAATGCCATCCAAACCAGGATTGGCAGCAATAAAGTTAGCGGCCACTCTTTGGGCAGTCGCTGGATCCCATTGGCCAGTATCTTCACCAACAAGATTGATTCCTGAATTTGCAGCCAGGACTTCAGCTACACCTTCCATGCGAAATTCATTGGCAGGGTGTCCAAGATACCCTTCGATGGTGACAACATCTCCCTCACCACCTAATTTTTTCACTAACCATCGCATGCTGATTGAAGCCCATTCCTTTTGGTTAATCACCACATTAATGTGATCACCAGGAATTTCCGCATCGATGATGATCACAATGATGCCCTGTTCTTGAGCTTCATCAATGACATCATTCAAAGCTGCAATATCAGCAGGATTGATGATGATGGCATCCACTCCTTTTGCAATCAAGTTGTTAATCTGAGCAATTTGACCTGGTACATCGGTGTCGGCATGTTCTACAACAGTCTCAATGCCAAGTTCTTCGCATGCTTGCTCAAAATTTGCTAGCATCTGGGAACGCCACTCACTACCAATCCATGCATTGGATAAACCAAATACCAGCTGCTTGGTAGGTTCTTCCGTCGTGGCACAACCTGCAACCAATCCTGTAGCCAATACTAAAACAAAAACCAAAACAACTATAGTTATTTTCTTCATATTCTCACCTCACCTTCTTCCGTCCCGAACACCGGGTTT
>CAZWDG010000206.1:0-3978 GCA_964633075.1 uncultured Candidatus Brevefilum sp. | reverse complement strand
TTAATCAGGGAAAAATCATAAGAAATAATTGAACTTACTTACCCCCTTCCTGTTTGAATTTAGCTTAAGAAACCCGACTTTCTTTCTTTTTTCTATCCTTTAAATTGCTTTGGACTTCTAAAACTTCCTGGGTGATTTTCTCCTGACGGATGGTATGGTATTGGATTTCCAAATCTGCCATTCTCTCTTCCAAATTGCTGATGGCGGAGTCCATGGTTTGGAGACGAGCACTGTGTTCGCTGATGGTGGATTCGATAAATGCTAGATATAATCCGGCGGTCAGATGCTCCCAAAGGAGAAAGGATTTAAGTTCTTCAGGGTCGCTGTTGATCATCAACTTTTCTGGGATTTGATTGATGTCTTTTGCAATATTTTTTATTCTCGGCGGCAAAATTTGGACAGATTTAGGCGTATAGGATCCAAAATAATTAAATTGATTGTATAGAATATTCAACTCGTCTATCACTCTCGACTCATAAAAAGCTTGGATGTGGGCGATCACTTTTCGCATATTGATGAAGGATACGGCTTGTGAGGTTGGGATTTTTTCAGAATGAAAAATCTCATAACCCGCATTTCGAAATAATTGTTCGCCATATCCTCCTAAGGAAATAATCTTCACCTGTTTATTCTTTTTATTAAGAATATCTCTAACAAACATCGCTTTAGCGATTAATTCGGTGTTGAAAGTCCCGCATAAGCCCCGGTCGGACGTTAATGTGATCAAGCCAACATTGATCTCACCGTTTTTTTGCTGATTAGTACCTCCTGAGCTTATCGGTATGTTCATACCTGTGTGCGCAATGAGTGTGCCTAATTGTGAATCAATTTCAGCCGCATAGGTTCGTGCAATTTCAAGGTGTTTTTTTGCCCGTCGCCAACGGATAGCGGACATCGCCCTGACGGATCGCAAGAGATGTTTGATATCCTCCATACCCTCAAGGCGATTTTGGATCTCATTGATCGACTGCATTAAATTTCCATTTCCTCAGGTTCCTTCAAGATACCCGTATCATAGAGCTTTTGAATGAATTGATCCAATGTCTCTTTCAGTTCTTTTTCTAATTGTGAATTCCATCGACCAGCAGAAAATTCAGTTAATAAGCCAGCATGATACTGCGTCAGGTATTTGATAAATAATTTTTCGAATTCTGAGATCTGGTCCAAGGGGACTTTATCGAGATAGCCCTCAATGGCTGCATAAATGATCGCCACCTGGTGGGTGATGGGTAGCGGTTCAAATTGGGGTTGGGTTAAAATCGTGCTAATTCTTTCACCGCGCTCAAGTTGTTGCCTTGTCTCGACGTCCAATTCTGTACCGAAGCGTGCAAATACTCTTAGTTCCAAATACTGTGCAACATCCAAGGCTAAATTCTTAGAAACAGCGCGCATGGCGTCATTCTGCGCTGCGCCCCCTACACGGGACACAGAGAGGCCAATATCAATGGCAGGCAAGGTGCCCTCATCGAAAAGTTTGGTACTGAGGTAAATTTGCCCATCCGTGATTGAGATGAGGTTCGTGGGGATATAAGCGGAAATATTTCCAGCCTGGGTTTCAACGATCGGTAAAGCCGTCATACTCCCACCACCCTTTTCCTTGGATAGGTTGGCAGCTCGTTCTAGCAAACGTGAATGGAGATAAAAAATATCTCCGGGGTAGGCTTCACGGCCAGCCGGGCGCTCCAAGAGGAGTGAGAGTTGACGATAGGCGATGGCATGTTTAGAGAGATCATCGTAAATAATTAAGGCATTTTGACCAGAATACATGAAGGCTTCAGCCATGGCACAGCCAGCATAAGGCGCAAGGTAGATCAGTGAAGGTGAATCTTCAGCACTGGTCGCAAGGACGGTTGTATATTCCATTGCGCCATGATCACGAAAAGTATTGACAATTTGGGCGACTGACGACATCTTTTGCCCAATGCACACATAGATGCAAATGACATCCTGTCCCTTTTGATTAATAACGGTATCTATGGCAATGGCGGACTTGCCAGTTTGGCGATCCCCGATGATCAATTCTCTTTGCCCTTGTCCAAGGGGAATAATGGAGTCAATCGCCTTGATGCCTGTTTGTAAGGGTGTATCCACGGGAGAACGATAGATAAAATTTGTTGCGGGAAATTCAACAGGCCGGAAATTTTGTGCCTCGAGTGAGCCGAGGCCATCAATGGGTTGTCCTAAAGCGTTGACCACTCGTCCAAGGAGCGCCTTACCTACAGGAACATTCATCACTCTGCCAGTTTCTTCAACGATATCCCCTGCTTGGATATTGTCGCCAGATCCCAGGATGACACATCCAACATGAAATTCGTGTAAATCCATTGCCAATCCATAGGTGCCATCGGGGAAAAGGACCAATTCATTTTCTGTAACACCTCGTAAGCCAGAGACGATCGCGACACCGTCACCAACCCGTTTTACAACACCAAAGTTCTTTTTAACAAATTGATACTCATAGGTATCGATTTTATTTCTAAATTCCCGCAAATCCTTTTTCGCCTGTGATGTGAACTGGTTGCCGAAGACTTCAAGATCATTTTGTTTTTGCTTAAGGAACGATTCAAAGTTTGACCGGACTTTCGCAGAATCTAAAGCGGTTTCAGACGGTTTATCGGGCAGGTCAATTGATGGGTTCGAGCTCCGTAAATTATTCATGGGTCTTCCAGGCATGTTTGGTTCGGGTGATTTGTTGTCTTCTTCGCTTAAATCCTTCTTAATAATTTGATATTGATACGTCTCGATTGCCACTCGAGGGATTTGATAAATTTCCGTTGTAAGATCTTTATAATTTTCCTTCAATTTTTCAATGTCGTTCTGTTCTTCATTTAAGAAGACTTGGAAATCTTGACGAATTGTCCTTATATCCAGTTTTCTTTTGGATAACTCATCGGGAATATCACTTGAATTTTTCGAGTTTGGCGGTTCGCTCATTCTCTTTCCTGATATTCTTTGATCAGGTGATCGATTTGTCCCCGCAAACTTCCATCAAAAATTTCATTACCAAACTTGATAATTCCACCTGCAATAATTTCCGGATCGATGGTAAATATGGGATTAAATTCCTTGGATAGGTCCTTGTGGAGTTTTGATACCAACCTTCCCTGGAACATTTTGTCCGGCTGGCTCGCCAGGATGATATCGACTGATATAATATCGTCATTGGATGTATTTTGCAGATAGGTTGCAAGATCAATGTCAGAGATATATTTTAGAAATTTCTCTTGATATGTTTGTTGAATTTCTGACGTAAATAATTCTGTAAGAAGATCCTTCGTGAATTTTAAAGCTAAATTCCCAATCTGTTTTTTATGTTGTTGGATGGATTCCGCTTGAAGTCTTGAGAGCGTTTCCTTAGCTTGTTTTTCCAAATCTTCGATATCAGACTGAACTTCTTGTAACATTTGCCGTCGGGTTTGTTCGATTACGATCCGGGCTTCATTTTTACGAGCTGCAATTTCTGCGTCAATATTATCGACCTTTTCCTCATATAATCGGCGCGTTTCTTCAGCCTTATTTTGAGCGTCTTGTGCTTCATCGATTTCTCGAGTGATCTCTGCCTCACGTTTTTTTAGAATATTTTGCAGCGGATTAAATAAGAAGCGATATAGAATGAAAGCCATGATCAGGAAATTGGCCATCTGTAATAAAATGGTACTGATATTAAAATTTAGCATGATCGACTCCCCAGGTTTATGGGAAATTTACGAAAGAACGCTTTAAGCAGGTTAACCACCTAAGATGAATGAGCGCATTGGGTTAGCGAATACTAAGATCAATATCACAGCCAGGACGTAGATTGCTAAGGACTCAAGCATGGCTAATGATAGCAACACAATGCTGTTGATTCGATCCCCTGCTTCCGGTTGACGGCTAATCGCTTTCAAGCCGCTTAATGCGACAATCATCTGTCCGATAGCGGGAACAGTGATGCCTAGAATGATCCCTGGGCCGGCAACTAACACGGTCACAATCACA
>CAZWDG010000205.1:0-4004 GCA_964633075.1 uncultured Candidatus Brevefilum sp. | reverse complement strand
CTGTGTATGATTACACACAGTGGTTTTTCATATTTTTTAACTGGACCTATTTTTCCTTCAAAATGATCCTTGCATCAACAATTTTGACGCCTTTGCCCTCCTCATAAACCAGAACAGGATTTGCATCTGATTCAGAGATTTCATCAACCATGTCTGTGATCATATGGGCATATTGAGCCAGGACCTTTGCCAGAGCTTTCTTGTCACGAGGGGCTTCGCCGCGTACTCCTTCTAGGATTGGTGCGCCGCGAATTTCGTCTAACATCAGCGTGGCTTCTTTTTCGGAAATGGGTGCAACACGGAAGGTCACGTCTTTAAGGACTTCCACGAAAATCCCACCGAGGCCAAACATTAAGGTTGCACCAAAGGTCGGGTCATTGACTGAACCAACGATAGTTTCTGTTCCCCAAGGTGCCATTTCTTGAATGACAATGCCATGAATATTTGCATCAGCCTTATATTGCTTGGCATTTGCCAGGATCGTTTGGTATGCTTCATGGACGCCAGCTTTGTCTTTGATATTGACTTTTACACCACCCGCATCGGATTTATGAAGGATGTCAGGGGAGACAATTTTCAGCACCACAGGGTATCCCATCTCTTCAGCGAAAGATACCGCTTCATCTTCGGTGTGCGCCAGCTCTGTTCTAACCGTGGGCAATCCATATGCCTGGAAAATTTTCTTGGATTCGACTTCAGTCATACCGGTGCGATTGTCTGAACGCACTTGGGCAATCACCTGGCGCGCGGCTTGTTTGTCAGCTTTATAGTCATTATTAATAGGCTCCTTTTTCATTGCCTCTAAGCGTGCATATTCGCGCAGGATGCCCATGGCTCTCATCGCTAAGTCAGGGGCATTATATGCGGGGATACCATGCTCAACCAACCATTGCATTGCTGCATCAGATCGCTCACCACCAACAAAGGATACGGTAATCGGTTTGTCCGTAATACCCGTCTCCATCACAGCATTATAGATAGATTGAGCAATTTCCATTGGGTTGGTTATGGCGGTTTCGCAGTAAAGTACAACAAGGCCATCCACCCAATCGTGTGCGAAGGAGAATTTTGTTGTGTCATGGTACCAATCGTTCCCTGCCATGCCAGTCAGGTCAACAGGATTCTTTGCCGAACCAAAGGAAGGCATGTGCTTTTTCAATTCATCCTGGACGGATTGTGGCGCAAATTTGAGGGGAACGCCCTCTTTTTCAGCAGAATCTGTTGCGAGCACACCCACGCCACCCCCATTGGTGAGGATGAGGAGATTATCCCCTCGCAAAGGCGGCTCCAATGAAAGCGCCAGAGTACAGTCAAAGAGATCACTCAGGTCATTAGCCTGGATAGTGCCAGCTTGTTTAAATGCTGCACCATAAATTTTGGTTGCTCCAGCTAAGGAACCAGTGTGAGATGCGGCAGCAGCAGCACCATGCTCAGAGACACCTGCCTTCAAGACGACAATCGGTTTAGAAACTTTAGCACATTCATCAATAAACCGCCGTCCATCTCGTAAGCCTTCAATATAAAACGAGATACACTTTGTATTCTCATCATCATTCAACCATGCGACTGTATCTGCAAAGTTAACATCAGACATATTTCCGATGGATACCAGTTTGTCAAATCCAATTCGGCGGGTGTAGGTGATGGCATCAATAGCAATCAAGAGGGCGCCGCTTTGTGAGACGAGTGAGGCTGAACCGTTTAATGGGAGAAAGGGTGCAAAAGAAGCGTTTAATTTATCCGAGTTGGAAAGCGTTCCAACCACATTCGGTCCAAGCACCCGCATACCGTAGCTGTTGGCGATCTTGACAAGGTCCTTTTCCATTTCAACTTCACCAACCTCGCTGAAACCGGAAGTGATCACGATTAACCCCTTGATCCCTTTTTCCCCACATTCCTTGGTGACATCCAAAACAAATTTGGCGGGTACTGTGATCACAGCAGCATCCACAGGTTCAGATATGTCAAGAACAGATTTGTAGACTTTTAGCCCTATAATTTCATCAGCTGAAGGGTTAATTGGGTAAATCCCGCCCTCATATCCGCTTTCAATAAGATTCTTAACAACAGTATGTCCAATTTTCCCTGGTGTACTTGAAGCACCAATGACTGCAACACTTTTCGGCCTGAGAAGGCCGGTTAAAACATCATTCACGAGTTCCTCCTAAAGAAACAAATTTTTAATTGATTTATAAGAACAATTTATCATTGGTTCAATAACAACATCGGCAATTGTACCTTATAATTCAATTAATTTGTTTTGATTATGACAAATATCTGTTGAATTATAGAGGATTAGCGTGAAGACAAATAATCAATCATTTACTGATGCAGATATTTTCCGAAATAAGATCCTAAATCGGAATGGTAGTTTGGGCACGGCAGCATGTAAAATCATAGACGCCGCAATTGAGGCCGTTAATCCGTATGATTGCGTGGCGGATTATGTCAAATCAACTGAGACAGTTTTAGAAATCGGTCATCACCATATTGATTATGGATCCGTTAAGAGGATTTTCGTCATTGGATTTGGAAAGGCTTCCGTTCCAATGGCTAAGGCTCTGATTGACATTCTTGGCGAGAAAATCACCTTTGTAAAAGTAATCACTAAAGATGAACATTTTCTTTCTGAAAATGGGTATCAAGATATTTTAGAAGTCTATTTGGGTGGACACCCATTGCCGACAAGAGACTCAGTTAAGGTCACCCGTGAGATCTTGCAGAGTCTTCCTGAGTTGTTTAACGATGATCTTGTCCTGATTCTTGTGTCCGGAGGTGGCTCTGCACTTTTTACCGACCCAATCGAAGGGCTTGATCTTGATGATCTCCAGGAATTGACACGGATCTTATTACGGTGTGGGGCAAATATTCACGAGTTTAACACTCTGCGTAAACACCTTGATAATGTGAAAGGGGGGAGGTTGGCACTAAAATTACAGCCAGCATCAGTTCACACACTGATATTATCGGATGTGATTGGGGACAAGCTGGACATGATTGCTTCTGGACCAACAATCCCAGACCCCACAACTTTTTCTGATGCGAAAAAAGTCATAGCAAAATACAACCTAGAGGGGAAAGTCCCACTTTCTATTTTGACATGCTTGGATAAAGGGATCAAGGGAGAGATCCCGGAGACATTGAAGCCAAGCGATTTTTTAATTAATGTTGTTCACCAGCACCTAGTTGGAGGGAACATCAATGCACTTAGAGCAGCAAAACAACACGCAGAGGGTTTGGGTTATCGATCGCAAATTGCTTCTTCACATTTGACTGGCGATACCGATGATGTGGCTGAATTCCTTATGGGAATGATAAATTCGGTAATATCTCATGGAGAACCGATTAATCCACCAGCCTGTTTAATTTTCGGTGGTGAAACGACGGTTGTCGTCCAGGGTGAAGGCAAAGGCGGTCGTAACCAGGACCTTACGCTGAAAATGGTACGCTTGATTGCAGATATTCCTAAGATTCTTTTTGTTTCATTGGCAACGGATGGCGAAGATGGCCCTACTGATGCAGCGGGGGCTGTGACTGATGGGTTTGTACTTCGAGATAGCCTTGTAATATGCCAATTTGATCTCAATACTTATATCAAGAACAATGATGCCTATCACTTTTTTGATGAAGTTGGTGGATTGATCAAGACTGGCTCCACCGGCACCAATGTAAATGATCTCGTGCTGATTTTGATCGATCACTAATATCTGGATCTTAATTGATCGAATAATTCAAAAGTTCGAAGTGGAGATCCTTCGGGGAAAAATCAACCCCTAATTCGAATATCACACAGCTTCTTCCGCTCATGTCAATACCGATCTCAGTTACAGAAATTTTCTCATTGGTGATAAGATCAATGTATTCGCCAGCTGGTAACTGAGATGAGACCACTTTAGCCTGGTTATTAACGTTAAATTCACCATAGAGGAGAGTGTTTTCATCTCGCCAAATTGCTTGAATGGTCGGATCAGCGCTTAGAAAGTGTAATGTGCCAACCCTGAAAC
>CAZWDG010000204.1:0-4005 GCA_964633075.1 uncultured Candidatus Brevefilum sp. | reverse complement strand
GCTGGCGCGCGTGAAACCCTTAAAGCGATCCTGGATTTTGTTGATCACAACAATCTGGAAGATATCATTATCCGTCAAACTGGTAACATCGGAATTGATTCGTTTGAGCCTGTGGTTCAAGTGATCCTTCCCAATGCAGAAAAAGTGACCTATGGACTTGTGACTCCGGAAATTGCGAAAATCATTATGGAAGAACATGTTGTTAAAGGCAATATTTGCTCAGATTATCTTGTGGAAGGATGATCACTCCTGCTAATTTTTTGCCGTTCAATCGTTTGAGAAAATAAAGGTTAACTATGGCTTTTTACAGATCGACTGTGCTCGTTTCCGTTGACCCGGTATGTGTTGAAAAAGGTGCCTACGAATTAATTGACAGCCTGCATGATGAGCTAATTAAACAGGGATTAATTGATGAGGTCCAAGTCCTTGAAACGACCCGCCTTGGTGATCCCCAACTCTACGGTCCTGACCTGACGATTTATCCCGAAGGGACCCATTATACCAATCTGACCTATTTCGATGTTCCCCGATTGGTAGAAGAACATTTTATCAAAGGCCGAGTCCTGCAGCAATATGCGGCGGTGATGACAGATGCTATCGATGAAGAGCTTAGTCCTCCAAAGACAAAAGAAATCAGGGTTGTTCTCAGGAATATTGGAGTCATCGACCCTCGCAATATCGAAGACTATTTTGCTTACGACGGCTATATGGCACTCGGCAAAGTGTTGACCAAGATGACCCCTGATGATGTCATTCAAGAGATTCAGGATGCAAAATTACGTGGACGTGGTGGCGCAGGTTTTCCAACCGGCATGAAATGGCGATTTGCGCGTCAGGCTGAAGGTGATATTAAATATATCGTCTGTAACGCAGATGAGGGGGATCCTGGTGCCTTCATGAATCGTCGGGTTTTGGAAGGGGACCCACATTCAGTGATTGAAGGAATGCTTATTGCAGCCTATGCGATTGGTGCTCAACAAGGTTACATCTACTGCCGTGCAGAATATCCCATCGCTGTCAGCACGTTAAACCTGGCTATTAGACAGGCACGAACCTATGGATTAATTGGGAAAAATATCCTGGGGAGTAATTTTAGTTTTGATTTAGAAGTTCGGATGGGAGCTGGGGCATTTGTGTGTGGAGAGGAAACAGCATTAATGGCATCCATTGAAGGCAAGCGTGGTGAACCTCGTGTTAGACCCCCCTTCCCCGCACAAAAAGGATTATGGGGAAAGCCAACCAATATTAATAATGTCGAGACCTACGCCAATGTTCCACAGATCATTCTCAAAGGTTCCGAATGGTTCTCAAGCATGGGAACGGAGAAAAGCAAAGGGACAAAAACTTTTGCCCTGGCTGGTGACGTTAAAAACACAGGATTAATCGAAGTCCCCTTTGGGATTACTCTAAGAGAGATTATTTACGATGTCGGAGGTGGGATCAAAGGAGACAAAAAATTCAAAGCTGTGCAAACCGGTGGCCCAATGGGCGGATGTTTGCCTGAAAGCCTGCTTGATTTACCTGTCGATTATGAGACTCTCGGCCAAGCAGGGTCCATTATGGGATCGGGCGGGATGATCGTCATGGATGAAGATACTTGTATGGTCGATATCGCTCGATTTTTTATGGAATTTACTCAGGATGAATCTTGTGGCAAATGTATTCCTTGCAGGGTTGGCACGCATCGCATCTTAGAAATCTTGGAAAACATCTGTGAAGGGCATGGCAAACCAAGCGACATCGAAACGCTTCGCTCTCTTTGTGTAGAAATCAAAGAGAATAGCCTTTGCGGGCTTGGACAAGGTGCGCCAAATCCTGTCGTATCGACATTAGAACATTTTTTAGATGAGTACGAAGCACATATATATGAAAAACGCTGTCCCGCAAAAGTCTGCCGATCTTTGATCAAATTCCAGATCATGGAAGGACCTTGTACCGGTTGTACGGTTTGCGCTCGTAACTGTCCCGTTAATGCTATCTCTGGTGAGAGAAAACAGACCCATATCATTGATCAAGATGTGTGCATAAAATGTGGCATTTGCTATCAAGTCTGTCAGTTTGATGCGATAACAATTAATTAAGACGATAATTTTACCTCGGAGATATATAATGACCAGCAAATTACTTTCAGATGAGGAAACCATTCAGATTGTAGATGAAATTGTGGAAAAACATGGGTCCTCTCGCTCAGAGTTAATACCCATCCTTAAACAAATTATGAATAAGTGTGGTTACATTTCTCAAGTTGCAATCGTTGAACTTGCATCCAAGATGAATCTTCCTAGCAACGAAATTACTTCTGTTGCCACCTTTTACCGAATGCTTTCAACGCAACCGCGCGGGCGACATGTCATCCAGTTTTGCGAAAGTGCCCCTTGCCACGTTGTAGGTGGGAGAGAGGTCTTTTTTGCGCTAAAACAAGCCCTTGACCTTGAGCCTGGTGAAACAAGCCCTGATGATAAATGGACATTCTTGACAACCAGTTGCCTGGGCGTTTGTGGGATAGGACCTGTCATCTTGATTGATACCGATATGTATGGGAATGTTTCACCTGGACAGGTTAAAAATATTCTCAGCCGCTATGATTAGGAGAATTTTACTATGACCGTTCGATCAATGATCCTTGTTTCCAATGATCCTGAAAGCAAAATGCGCGGATCAGAGAGAATATTTTCGGAATTCCAAAAACAATTACACCATTATGACCTGACTCAAGAGGTCTCACTCTCTTTGGTGTCCGATTTGGGCTCAAGCTACGCCTCACCACTGGTGATTGTCTATCCAGAGGCTGTCATTTACGGTCCTGTTTCTCCTGCAGATGTGCCTCATATCGTTGAGGAACACCTCTACAAAGGTCGGATTGTGGATGAAAAACGAGCCCCTGCCCATGAGTTATCCGGAAAAGTGGCATGGCTTTCCGCGCGTCAAGGGACATTACCAGCAGAAAATCGTGTTGTTCTCAAAAATGTTGGGATAATTGATCCTGAGAATATCGAAGATTATATTGCACACGATGGCTATCAAGCACTTGGATTGGCACTTGAGAAGACCCCGGATGAGGTTATCTCACTAATAAAAGGCTCTGGATTGCAAGGGCGTGGCGGCGCCGGCTTCCCAACAGGATTGAAATGGGGTTTTGTCAAGAATACCACCAGCGACAAAAAATATGTGATCTGTAACGCCGATGAGAGCGAACCGGGCACCTTCAAAGATCGTGTTGTCCTGGAAGGTGATCCACATGCCATCGTCGAAGCAATGATAATCTCCGCCTACGCGGTTGGTGCCGATGAGGGTTATATTTACATCCGTGGTGAATATCAACTGGCCATTGAACGGGTAGAAACAGCCATAAAACAAGCAGAGCAATACGGTTTCCTGGGTGAAAGTATTTTTGGTTCAGATCTCAACTTCAAAATTCATGTTCATGCAGGAGCAGGTGCTTATATCTGCGGTGAAGAAACTGCACTGATTGAATCCATTGAGGGTAAGCGGGGAGAACCACGTAACAGGCCACCTTACCCCACTACTTATGGTCTTTGGGGAAAACCTACGCTTGTCAATAATGTGGAAACTTTTGCCAACATCCCCGCTATCATAAGAAATGGCGCAGATTGGTATCGCAGTATGGGAACGCCGTCAAGCCCAGGGACAAAAGTGTATACCATCTTGGGTAATGTCAATGTTACCGGACTGATTGAGGTTCCAATGGGTATAACCCTGCGTGAGGTTATTTCAATCTACGCGAAAGGCATGAAAAGCGGCAGTTTTAAAATGGCTCAAACGGGTGGTTCCAGCGGTTCCATTATCCCGTCCAGCCTTCAAGATACCCCTATGGATTTTGAATCCTTTGCAAAAGCTGGAGTATCATTGGGTTCAGGTGCACTCCTGATATGCAATGACGATGTTTGCGTGGTTGATCTAGCTAAGGTTTTATTAAACTTCTTTAAAGTTGAAAGCTGCGGAAAATGCAACCCATGTAGAATCGGATCCCTAAGAGCATATAAT
>CAZWDG010000203.1:0-4072 GCA_964633075.1 uncultured Candidatus Brevefilum sp. | reverse complement strand
TTCTTTGTGGTGATCACGACTTTATTAGGTGTGGCTGCGGCTGATGGGAGCTTTAACTGGCGATTAATCATCCTTATGTGTGCAAATTGGCTGGGGGTGGGCTTTTCTTATATGATGCAAAATATCGAAGATGCTCCCGATGACGCCCTTTCTGACAGCAAGGTTCAAAGGAATCCCCTTTCGAAAGGGTTGATTTCACCAGTTACTGCCAGGAATGTTGCCTTTTTGGCTGCACTGATTTTTTTGGTTTTTCTCCTAGTATTGGGTATATGGCCATTTATTCTTGGGTTGCTGAGCCTGGTTTTGGGATATTTTCACGCCCTTCGAGGGGTTCGACTGAAAATGGTCCTCATTCTTGATCTCCTGATGTATTCCCTTATGTTTGCAGGATTACCATTCTTGGTCGGTTATTTTACTTTTACATCAAAGGTCAGTGAAAACTGGTTCTGGCCGTTTATTTTTGTTGTAACGATCAGCATTTATGGAAAATTGTTCACTGAAATCCGATGGATTGATAGTGAGAGCTATGACCACACGCATCACAAGGCTTACTATCTTGAGAAAAGGTCCTCACACATCTTGATGATATTTGTGCTTCTTGTCAGCATATTTTCAGGGGTGGTCTCTTTGATCCTTTTGGAATGGATACCTTCGTGGGTTCTAATTCTGATGGCGCTTTTAGCAGGGTTCTTCATTCTTTTATCAATTGTCAATATGAAGGAGACCCCTGATTTCATAACGGTCCTCATGACACTTCACAAGCCTCTGGAACGTGCAGTAGCTCTCGCACTTGTGTTACAATACTTAATTCCCTGGATTGGACAATTCTTAAAACCAAGCATTTTCTAGCAGACAGTGTGGATCATTGCGCAATGAATAATATTGACCCGTTACCAGAGATCAATTTGCTCCTTTCAACCGACTGGCAGGATTACGAACTTCTTGACACCGGAGACGGTCAATCTTTAGAGCGATTTGGTCCCTATCGGCTCGTTCGAGATGAGCCACAAGCGATCTGGTCACGTTCTCTGCCCTCTGAAACCTGGGAGAGCGCTGATGCGAAGATGATTAACACAGGCGGCGAACATGGGGGATACTGGGAGATCAAGCGGGAGGTAAAGCAACCCTGGGTGATTGGTTATAAAGGGTTGAAGTGTGAAATTCGTTTATCCACATCACGCCATATTGGCCTGTTCCCCGAGCAAGCCACCCTTTGGGATTGGATAGACGCCCAAATTCGTTCAGCAGATCATCAACTCAAAGTGATCAATCTCTTTGGGTATACGGGCATGGCGACAGCTGCCGCAGCCAGGGCGGGCGCGCTGGTCACCCATGTGGATGCTTCAAAGCATGCTGTCGCCTGGGCCAGCCACAACCTGGATCTTTCAGGTTTAAAAACTGCCCCGGTACGCTGGCTGGTGGAAGACGCGCGTAAATATCTCAAGCGTGAAGCCAAGCGTCAATCATTTTACGATGGGATCATCCTTGATCCTCCCAAGTTTGGACGGGGACCGAGAGGGGATGTTTGGGATTATTTTGAAAATATTGCCGAATTATTAAAGCTGTGCCGACGGGTATTATCACCTCATCCCAAGTTTATTTGCCTGACTTCCTACGCTATCCAGGCTTCTGCTCTGGTCCCACACCAGGCACTGCAGGAAGCAGTTAAAGGATTAGGTGGGCTGGTGATCAGCGGTGAACTTGTCATCCAGGACAAAAGTCAGCAGCATTGGCTCTCGCATGCGCTTTCTTCACGCTGGTCGTCTGATTAGATAAATAGTTAAATGTCATTATGAATCAAGCATCTTCAATCTCCGAAAACCAGGTCACGTCGCCCAGTAGGACATCGGCGACAGCAGTTTATAACCTGGTAATGATGGGATCTCATATGTCAATTACTCGCATATTTGGGCTGCCTTTACGCGCTCACAGAAACTGGGCAAGGGATGACATCCCCAGGACCCAGAAAGATTCTGAAGGTAAACTATGGACCCAGGACTGATTTATTTATCCTCCCAGGTCGGTGAAATGCTGACCCAAAAGGGCTTAACCATTGCTATTGCTGAATCCTGCACCGGAGGTCTGATATCCCATCTCATCACAGAGATATCTGGTTCATCCAATTATTTTATCGGCAGTGTTGTCGCCTATAGCAACCAGATCAAAGAATCCATCCTTGGGGTTCAACCCAACACATTGGCACAATTTGGTGCTGTCAGTTCGCAAACAGCACAGGAAATGGCGAAGGGCGTGCGAGAGAAATTTAACGCAGATATTGGCTTGTCGACAACCGGGATTGCAGGGCCAACAGGTGGGACTCCTACCAAACCTGTTGGTTTGGTTTGGATTGGTTTCAGCACGGCTGAAAAAACCTGGGCGCTTGATTCGCGATTCACGGATGGGCGCCATCAGGTCATTAAAAAAGCAGCTCGAAAGGCATTACGGTTGCTTTTGGATTACCTGATGGATGGCACCATTTAATATTCTTAGGTTGGTGGTTGTTTCGGGGAAACTAAAATTCTATCCACGCGTCGACCGTCCATATCCACCACTTCAAAGGTATACCCCTCATAAACGAACTTAGCACCCGTTTTGGGGATGCGACCAAGCTGGCTCATCACAAAACCACTTAAGGTTTGATATCCTGCGCGCTCCTCATCGGGCATTTCGGCGATGTCAAGGATTTCCTTCAACTGGTCGATGATGATTAAACCATCAAACAACCACGAGCCGTCCTCTCGCTGCACAGCAAGGGAGTCGGTGTCTTCCTGATCCTCTGGTATTTCGCCAACAATCGCCTCTAGGATATCGTAATCTGTGACCATCCCAGTAATCCCGCCATACTCATCCACAACCATCGCCAGATGGACGCCGCTGTTCTGGAAATTGTCCAGGGCTTTGAGCGCGGCCATATTCTCTGGGAGATAGATCGGTTCTTTTATATAAGCGCTAAGGTGAATCTCTGCCTCTTTTGGGATCTGTCCAAGCAAATCACGGATCTGGACATAACCCATAATTTTATCCAGATCGCCATCGGCAATTGGAATCCGAGAGTAAGGTGATTGGATCAGCTGCTGCCATATTTCATCACTTGGCGCGTTGATATCAATCCATGCCATTTCCATCCGAGGAGTCATCAACGCTTCCACCCGGCGATCCCCAAGTCGGAAAATACCTGAAACCATTTCCCTTTCAGCTTCTTCAATCAGGCCGATATTTTGGCCTTCTTCGAGATAGCTCTTAATCTCTTCTTCAGTGATTGAGGGACCTTTATCCGTATTGATCCTGAAGATTTTCAATCCGAAGTTTGTCGAGGCGCTCAGTAGCCCTGTCAGCGGTCGGAAAACCTTTGTCAAGAAACGGATTGAGGGCGATAGACTTGTGACCACGTTTTCTGGCTTGCTTACCGCCAGACGTTTGGGGATGAGTTCTCCCAGAACGATTGAAAAGTAAGTGATCACAACAACAACAATGATCAAGGCGATCAACTCAGCCTGAGGAGCCAACCATGTAATCTTATTTAACTGCTGAGCTAAGGGACCGGCTAATCTGGCACCACCGATACCACCTGCCAGGGTATCAATCATCGTGATCATGATTTGGACGGTTGAAAGATACTGCTGGTTAGGATCTTTCAATAATTCAAGCGCATTTGCAGCACCTCGGCTGCCCTCCTCAACGCGTTGCTGTAAACGAGTCTTTCTTGATGCTACCATCGCAATTTCGTACATCGCAAAAATGGCATTAAAAAAGAAGAGAAGCAGTATGATCAGGATGTTCAATAAGATAGACATGTTTTGCTCAAATTCTCTGGCAAAGGTCGTTAACACCCGGGTAAGAGTCACTTATCACTGGTTTTCCAATCACCTGTTGGTGGGTTAAGAATTCCATGTTGCGATATTAATTATACAGGAAAGTACCGATAACACAAATGAGGATTGTCTGTTTGAGAGAATCAAAAGCGGGATAAACTTTTATTTAACAACGGGTTATTTTTTCACAAATGTCACATCGCCAATATTAATTTTGTTTGTTACCACTCAGGTAATCCTGCTGTTGAAGAGTGGGGGGG
>CAZWDG010000202.1:0-4077 GCA_964633075.1 uncultured Candidatus Brevefilum sp. | reverse complement strand
GGTTATAGAAACGCTTATAGCGTTGCTGAATAAGCAAGTGACTCCGATTGTGCCTTCGCAGGGCTCTCTAGGATCATCTGGCGACCTTGCCCCACTATCGCACTTGGCTTTAGTGTTCACCACAGATGCGCAAGATCTCGAATCAGAATCTGGACAAGCTCATTTTGACGGGATGACTTTTTCAGGGAAAGAAGCTATGGCTCGCGCAGGGATTGATCGAATCGTCCTGGGTCCAAAAGAAGGTTTGGCTTTAAACAATGGGGCGACATTTTCAGCAGCGATCGCAGCTTTGGCGGTTTATGATGGCGAGACGCTCATGAGAGCTGCAGAAGTCTCATTGGCGATGACTTTGGAAGCTGTCATGGGATGTTCTGCAGCGTTTGATGAACGACTTCACTCTGCCAGAGGACATCCGGGGCAGAGTCGGGTGGCTGCAGCGGTTCGATCAATCATCCGTGGCAGCAGTTTGATCGATTACTATGGGCGCACCCAAGATGCCTATTCCCTCCGTTGTGGCCCACAAGTCCAGGGGATAGGTTGGGACACGCTATCTTTTGTAAAAAAGATTGTTATTACTGAGATCAATGCGGCTACGGACAATCCCTTACTATTTGAGCCAGGAATAGCCCTTTCAGGTGGTAATTTTCATGGGGAACCAGTAGGCATGGCCCTGGGTTTTCTGGGTATCGCGATGGCAGAGATTGCCTCAATCTCGGAGAGGCGCATTTTCCGATTGATCGATGGGCATCTGAATGCTGATTTGCCGCCGATGTTGGTGGATCGGCTTTCAGCTGCGGGATTGAATTCTGGTTTGATGATGCCTCAATATACTGCGGCGTCTCTGGTTTTGGAAAATCAGACATTGGCAAGCCCGGATTCTGTCCATTCATTGCCAACTTCAGCTGAACAAGAGGACCATAATGCCAATGCGATGACAGCAGCAAGGCATACCCGGCAAATCGTAGCCAATACCGCCCATGTGCTGGCGATTGAGTTTTATACTGCTGCCCGTGCGCTTGATCTGCGTCTGAGGCAAAATCCGAATGCCCAGTTTGGAGAGGGTACTAGTAAAGCCTATTCAACGATTCGGAAATCAGTCGCCTATCAACCTGGGGATGCCTGGTGGGGACCTGAAATTGAAGTCGTGTGTGATTTGATCTTGAAAAAGAAGCTGGAAATCGATCACGATAATTGACAAATGGGATAATTTGGATTATTTTAATCATATTATGAAACCAAGAGACAAGCTATCAAGACGTGAATTTCTAAAATTTTCAACCTTAGCGCTGGGGGCATTGGTGCTCAGTGGGAAGAATAATAGGGTCTTTTCACGGTTTGGAAAGTATCAAGTGGATCAACCTTCCACTCCCAATTTTCCTGCGAATGTTTCGTTGGGGCGAATGTGTGTCGGTGAACCTGGTACCCGGGTTGACATTTTGAGTGAACCTTATGGAAACGCACCGGTGGTTGGTACAGCCTGGTATGATGACGTTTTTGAGTGGCGCCGGGAAGTAATTGCCAAACAAATCGACCCGATCCGGATCAATCAGCGTTGGGTTGAGACACCCGAAGGCTATATTTATGCGGATTACCTCCAAAATGTCATGCATGTCCCCCAGATACCGCTGACAGAATTACCCATAACCCCCACAGGCGAGAAGGGAATGTGGGTCGAGATTGTGACCCCATATACTGGATTGGATTTTGAGAAACCACCATCACAATACTGGGTACGCACAGCCGTTCGGCCGCGGATCTATTACTCCCAAGTATTTTGGGCTTTCAATGTCCGTCTGGATCCAGTGACAGGTAACCCACAATATTGCCTTAGACAGTTATATGGTGCTTTTGATGACACTTACTGGGTGGATGCAAGCGTTTGTCGGCAAATTACTTTAGATGAAGTTGCACCGATTCATCCTGGCGCAAATGATAAACACATTGTGATAAATCTAAATTATCAAACACTAGCCTGTTATGAGGGTAATGAGGAAGTGTTTTTTACCAAGGTGACAACGGGTGGTTATAACTATGAAGAGGAAAAATGGCTGACTCCCTTAGGCAAGCATACCATCTGGCGAAAGATGATATCAACACACATGAGTGCTGGTAGCGCTGTCGGTAATTATGATATTGCCGGAGTGGCCTGGACGACGCTATTTGATAATAAAGGTGCTGCGATTCACTCAACATACTGGCACAATTATTATGGGACAGCACGATCTCATGGCTGTGTTAACACACGTCCCGAAGACGCCAAATGGGTCTGGCGTTGGACTGAACCAGCTGTATCATATTACCCTGGAGAGTTGACCATTCAAGGTCTCAATCAATCCACGACTGTGGAGGTCGTGACAGCCTAACGGTAAATTTTTATGAGTTTGATCAATCTCTCTGTTGGTATAGCTTTTCTTGCCGGGCTTGTGTCCTTTTTCTCCCCCTGTGTTTTCTCATTGGTCCCAGCGTATGTGGGTTACCTCAGTGGGCGTTCACTGGCTCAAATTGAGACCGATAAGGCCACCAATCGCATTTCAACATTCTTGCATGGATTGGCTTTTGTTTTAGGTTTTTCGCTGGTTTTCATCCTTTTGGGGCTGGCTTTTTCAGCCCTCAGCCAGTTTCTGTACCAAGTGAGAGATCTCTTAGCTAAACTGGGAGGCGTCATCATCATCTTGTTTGGTTTGCATATGACAGGTTTAATTCACATCCCTTTTCTTGATTATGAATTAAGACCTCAGTCAAAATCAGGTCAGGGACGCAGTTTAGTATCTTCTTTTCTGATGGGGATCTTCTTTTCAGCTGGCTGGTATCCTTGTGTGGGTCCAACCCTCGGTTTGATCCTGACATTGGCGATTGAACGTGCCAACATCAACCAGGGCGTACTTCTCCTCAGCGTGTATGCTTTGGGTATGGCGGTACCTTTTTTAGCAGCTGCACTAGGTGTTGGATGGGTGACTCACATCTTACGGAAATACAGCAAAATCATGAAGATTGCCCAGGTTGTGATAGGTGTGATCATGATCATTGTCGGCGTGCTGCTTTTCCTTGATATTTACCAGCAGCTGATCAGTTTCGAATCCCTGATCGATTTTGGGATTTAAACGTTTTCTGTGGGTGTGATTTTGTCTCGAAAGAAATGGATCTTTGATGTTGTTCTGCTTGTGACGATCATTGTGATGGGTTATTTTACTTATTCTGTGCTTCAAAAAATGTTTCATAATTTCCTAAACGTTGAAAGCTCAACAACCCAAGTGGACGCGCCAACCCCAACTGTAACCATGACACCCACGCTTAAAGTTGTTAACCTGACAGATGCTCTGCCTGCGCCGGATTTCAAATTAGAGACTCTGGATGGGAATTTGCTTGCACTCTCAGACTTGCAAGGGCAGCTGGTGTTGGTCAACTTTTGGGCGACCTGGTGCTATCCATGTCGAGCTGAATTTAAGTTTTTTGAGATGATTGAAGAACGCTATCAAGAGAAATTGACCGTTTTAGCCGTCAATACCGGCGAGAAAAAAGACCGGGTCCAATCTTTTATCGATGAATTTGGATATCACTTGACTTTTTTGCTCGATCCAACCAATACTACCCCCATTTTGTTCCAAATAAGGGGATTACCGACGACGGTTTTTATTGATGATGAGGGTAATATAAGGGCCAGACATATTGGTCAACTTGATGAGACCTTACTAACCGACTACATCACCAGGATTGGAACAAACAAATGATCCAAGCAATGCTTTTTATTTCTGGCGACGATCCAAGATTAGATCAGATCAAAAGGGATCTGTCCATCCTTCAAAATGAGATTCCCCACAAATTGCAGGTCATTGATATCCGTAAAGATCAGATTTTACAGGACGAATATCAAGATAAATCCCCCGTTTTGGATATTGGCATTTTTCGTCTGATGCGTTCGTTTGATATTGAGGAAATTCGTTTTGCTTTCAAGAAAGCCGAGAGTCGTCTGGATGAGGCTCGCGCAAAAGGGAATGATGCCCTGATCCGACGGATTTCAGAACCCTTGAAAATGAACAAAACAGACAGGTTTTCATATTGGTTTTCTAAGCATTACAT
>CAZWDG010000201.1:0-4082 GCA_964633075.1 uncultured Candidatus Brevefilum sp. | reverse complement strand
ATTCTTTATGAGGCAACGTATCCTTCTATAGTAAGATTATTTGTGAGGCAATTCGTCAATTGCGAAACAAAAACCAAATGGACTATAATAAACCTTCAATAGCTCGAAAAAGCAATCAGTCACATCAAAATAATTGGAGAACCACCATGAGTGAAGAACCAGGCGCAACCCGTTCAAACTTTATCACCGACATCATCGATGAGCATCTCGAAAAGGGACGCTTTGACCGCGTTCACACCCGTTTCCCACCGGAGCCCAACGGCTATTTGCACATTGGTCACGCTAAATCCATCTGCCTGAACTTTGGTATTGCAGAGGCTTATGGTGGACTATACAACGTGCGATTTGATGACACCAATCCCACCACGGAAGAGGTCGAATATGTTGAATCGATCCAGTCGGATATTCGCTGGTTAGGTTTTAATTGGCAGGATCGGCTGTTTTTTGCTTCCGATTATTTTGACGCGCTTTACAATTACGCCGTCCAATTGATCAAACTGGGTAAGGCCTATGTCTGTGACCTCTCCGCAGAAGAGCTGCGAGAATACCGCGGTACGCTGACAGAACCCGGGGTGAACAGCCCCTATCGCCAGCGTTCAGTTGAGGAGAATCTCGACCTTTTTGAGCGAATGAGAGCGGGTGCGTTCCCGGATGGGTCCAAGACCCTGCGCGCCAAGATTGATATGAGCTCACCTAACTTGAACATGCGCGACCCGGTACTCTATCGCATTTTACACGCCTCACATCATCGCACAGGCGATAAATGGTGCGTTTATCCCATGTATGATTACGCCCACTGCCTCTCCGATTCGCTGGAGCATATCACCCATTCGATCTGCACGCTTGAATTTGAGGATCACCGCCCATTGTATGACTGGATATTGGATCAGCTGGGCGTCTTCCATCCCCAACAAATTGAATTTGCCCGTCTCAACCTGACTTATACCGTGATGAGCAAGCGCAAATTGCTGCAGTTGGTGCGTGAGGGCACTGTCAGCGGCTGGGATGACCCCCGCATGCCCACCCTGTCGGGGATGCGTCGCCGCGGGTATACCCCCGAAGCCATCCGGGCTTTTGTGGATACGGTGGGCGTTTCGAAGGCCAACAGCATCGTGGATGTGGAACTGCTGGAACATGTCCTGCGGGATGATCTCAATCAACGGGCAAGGCGCGTCATGGCTGTTGTTGAGCCGCTCAAAGTGGTCATCGATAATTACCCTGCAGACCAGGAAGAAACTTTTGATATTCCTTTTTTCCCCGGGGATCGTGAGGACAACCCCAGCCGGATGGTGCCTTTCAGCCGTGAAATCTATATTGAACGCTCTGATTTCATGGAAGATCCGCCCAAGAAGTTCTTCCGCCTGTCCCCAGGGGTTGAAGTGCGCTTGATGAACGCCTATTACATCACCTGCACGGAGGTCATCAAAGATGAGGATGGCAATGTGGTTGAACTCCACGCGACCTATGACCTGGACTCGCGCGGTGGCATGTCATCCGATGGGCGTAAGGTGCGCGGAACCCTGCACTGGGTTTCCGCACGGCATGCTTTGGATGCCGAACTGCGCCTGTATGACAGCCTGTTCACCCAGCCCAACCCCTATGATGTGCCTGAAGGAGGGGATTTTAAGGACACGATCAACCCGGACTCGCTGACGGTGATCAAAGGGGCCAAGTTGGAACCTGGTTTAGGGACTGCCAAGGGAGGAGAGACCTTCCAGTTTATGCGCCAGGGCTATTTCTGCGCTGACGCGGTTGACTCTCTACCGGAAGCACTGATCTTCAATCGCACGATCTCGCTGGTGGATACCTGGGCCAAGATGCAGAAGTAACGCAGGAAATTAGTTGAGCTTGCTTAGGGGCTGTGCTGTCTTCGATCCTCGATACTTCATATCTCGCAACAACGATTATGTAGGACCAAAATAGGTTCCCTTATACGCTTGATTTTAATAAAAAGATGTGTTTTAATGATTGTTAAAAGAGGTGATTTTGTTAAAACATGATCAAATTGAAGAAAAATATATTCACGCAATAAAAAACTGTTTTTCAAAAATCCCAGGTAGTAATATCAGCCTTGAATTATTGCAAAAACAGATAAATGCAGACGCGGCACTTCTCTTTCAACGTAATGACCTGGAAAAAGAACTGCTTATCGAACTCAAAACCCTGGGAACGCCTAAGAGGATTCGCGAAGCCGTAAATCAATTGCTTGTTCTTCTGAATGAAAATCCACAATCTTATGGGATTGTGGTCGCCCCATATATTTCTACTCGCTCTGCTGAGCTATGCAAAAAAGCGAATATTGGATATGTTGATCTTTCGGGTAATTTTTGGATTGCTTTTGATTCTATCTTTCTCAACCAGGAAAATATGCCCAATAAATTCCCCACCGAAACCAGCCTAACCAGCCTTTATGCGCCAAAAACTGAAAGAGTCTTGCGAGTATTGCTAACCTATCCCTATCAAGTTTGGAAAACAAAAGATTTGGCTGAGGAAGCTGATATCAGCATGGGGATGATCACCCATATTCGCAGAAGACTGGAAGAAGAAAAATGGGTAAATAAACGAGAGGTGGGGTTTTCTCTTTCCCATCCGGATTTGCTGCTCATGGATTGGGTGGGGCATTACAATTTTCAGAATCATGAGCGTTACGAATTTTATACAATGACGCCTTTGAATGATGCGGAATCCCGGATCAATGAAATTTGTAATAAGTCAAGTGTCAATTCGGCTTTAACTGCTTTTTCTGCTGCAAATCATCTTGCACCAATGGTAAAAGGCCAAAAGTCCTCAATTTTTGTCAGCCAGGATGTTCTCGAGATTGCCAGGGAAGCTGGCCTGAAAAGGGTTAGCAGTGGTGCAAACATTGACCTGATCAAACCTTATGATACAGGTGTCTTTTGGAATAGATACCAAGTTCAGGATATTCAGATTGCCACACCCATTCAAGTTTATTTGGATTTAAAACATATGCATGGTCGAGGAGAAGAGGCCGCAGAATTTCTTTTAATGGAGGTCATTCAAAAAAGATGGGAATATCAAAAGAGCAATATAAACCCAGATTAGTCAATGCGGCAAACAGCGTACTGCTTGAAATCGCCCATCTTTTACATGCTTATTCTGATGGTTTTGTTGTAGTGGGCGGCTCTGTTCCTGGATTGATTTTGGAGAACCCGCCAGAGTCCCATATCGGTTCAATTGACGTGGATATCGCGCTGGATCAGAATAAAATCCCTGGCACAGATTATCAATCCATTCATTCGCTCTTGGTTGAAAGGGGATACATACCCGGGCAGCAGCCTTTTACATATTCTCGTGATGTTGAAGTTGAAGGACAAAGCATAAAAGTAAAGGTTGATTTCTTAGCTGGAGAATATGGTGGGACTGGCAAGAGTCATCGGACTCAACATATACAGGATTTACACCCAAGAAAAGCCAGGGCATGTGACCTTGCCTTTATTCAAGCTATACCTGTACAGATCACTGGTGAACTCCCAAATGGTGGAAAAGATCGGGTGATAGTAAAAGTCGCCTCAATTGTGCCATTTCTTATGATGAAAGCACAGGCACTTAATGGACGGTTAAAGGAGAAGGATGCTTATGATGTCTATTATTGCATGCGGTATTATCAGGGAGGACATCAAGCATTGGTGGCAGCCTTTAAAGTATTCCCATCCAACAAATTAATTGATGAAGGTTTGCGGATTTTACACGAAAAATTTGCCTCGCCAGAACATGCTGGACCGGTTCTTGTTACAAATTTCCTGGCGGAAACAGATCAGGACGCTCGCGAGAGAATCCAAAGGGATGCTTACGAGAGGGTTAAAGCGTTATTTGAAAGCCTTGGAATAGATTAGTTATCAAATAACAAGCACTATATCAATAAAATATTAAAGTCAACAACGCAAGTTATTCCCTGACCATACACCATCATGGTATAATGTGAGACCTGAATAGGGGCCCGTAGCTCAGCGGCAGAGCAGGCGGCTCATAACCGCTTGGTCGTAGGTTCGAATCCTACCGGGCCCATGTTAATTTCCCCCGAATAAATAGATCGATTAAAGGAATTTATGGATTTTTTCATT
>CAZWDG010000200.1:0-4088 GCA_964633075.1 uncultured Candidatus Brevefilum sp. | reverse complement strand
TTATTCTTGTAATAATGGTACTTGTAACGATATATTTGTTACTTCGACCAGCATTAGCAAATCTTCTCCGGGAATTTTTAGAATCGCTCCAATAGTCGAAAATTGATTGGAAACCTGATTTGAGCAAACGATTTTCAGAAATTGTTTATTCTGGGTTTTGGTCAGTTTTAGATTGGGTCTATCCACCAGTCTGTGTGGGATGTGGTGAACCAGGTTTTCGTTTATGTCCACAATGCCAGGCAAAGATCCAGTTTATTACCCAGTCATCTCAGATTACTCGCAAAAATCGTCATGTCCAACCTCAAAATCCGCAAAACTTATCCCAGCTTTCCTCACATTGTTCTGATTTTCGTCATTTAGCAGTTTATGATGGGGTCATCAGGGATTGCATCCATGCATTAAAATACGATAACAATCAGAGCTTGGGAGAGTTGTTTTCAGAGTGGTTGGCAGAACTCGTACATCAACTGAAGTGGGAAATAGACCTGGTGATACCGGTGCCCCTCAGCCCTCAGAGAGTTCGAGAACGCGGCTATAATCAGTCTGCGTTGATCGCAAAGCCTTTAGCCTTAAGGCTCAACAGGCAATACGCGCCTTTTGGTTTAAAACGTATTCGGAATACCCCATCTCAAGTTGGCCTGTCTGCCCAAGAGCGGCGCATAAATGTCGCTGGAGCTTTTACTGCTGTTCCAGGGGTGATATCCGGAAAACAGGTATTGTTGGTGGATGATGTGATGACAACCGGCTCGACAGTTGAGGCTTGTGCTACTGCTCTACACGCGGCTCTGGCGAGATCGATATACTGTGTCACAATAGCTGGATTTCCATTGGGGAAACCAGGAGATAGAGAAGCTTAGCATGAAGTATAATTACTGCACTCATTTATTAAGGAGACTTATATGACTGTAAAAATTGATATTTTCACAAAAAACTTAGAATTAAATGATCGCTTGAATGATTATGTTGTCAAGAAAGTAGAAAAGCTTGAGAAATTCCTGGATGAGGTGGATGAATGTCGGGTGGATCTTTCTCATGCAAAAACAGCCAGAAATGCCAACGATCGTCATGTTGCCCAGCTGACTTTACGGGGAAAAGGTTTCATTCTGCGTTCGGAGGAACGTTCTGATAATATTTTTGCTGCAGTAGATGCTGCGCTTGACAAGATGCGGCGCCAAATTAGACGTTACAAAGGAAAGCGTGATCGAGGTCGTGGTGATGGTCAAACGATTGCTCAAGCAGTAGAAGTTCCTTATCCAGAGGAGGTGGAAGGTGAGGAAGAACAGGCAGTCGTTGTGCGTCGGAAACGTTTTCCTTTGACTCCGATGGATGAACAAGAAGCGATTGAACAAATGAAGCTTTTGGGTCATGAGAACTTCTTTGTATTTTATAATGCGAATACCAGTGAGTTTAATGTGCTTTATCTCCGTCGGGATGGCACCTATGGGATTATCATTCCTGAAATCGGATAATTAATTTCCGTTAAAATGGCATAACGGCTTGTGCAAAACATTGTACAGGCCGTTTTTTTATGTAAAATATGCGTATTGGCTATGATAAAATGTATGGTGAAAATATTATTGGAGGTACAAAATGATTGATGATTGCAAAGATCCCCTGATATCAGCTGCAAATCTATTTTGTGAAGAAGAGATGGACCTCGAAGCAATAGAAAAATCTGTTCTGAAAATACTCACGGCAATTGGTGAGGATCCAGAACGTGAGGGCTTATTACGAACACCACACAGAGTCGCTAAAAGTTATCAGGAATTATTGTCCGGATACCGGATGGATCCCAAGGCCTTAATAAATAAAGCAGTTTTTGAAGTAGCTTATGATGAGATGGTTGTTGTTCATAATATCGAATTCTACAGTATGTGTGAACATCACATGTTACCATTTATGGGACGAGCGCATGTTGCTTATATCCCGACGGATAAAGTGATCGGGCTCTCCAAAATCCCCCGTATTGTAGATTTGTTTTCGAGACGGCTACAGGTTCAAGAGCGAATGACAAAGCAAATTGCGGAATACATCAATGTCGTTCTAAACCCTAAGGGTGTTGCGGTGGTGGTTGAGGGTTTACATATGTGCATGATGCTACGGGGTGTAAAGAAGCAGAATGCCCGGATGACCACATCCGCTATGTTAGGGCTCTTTCGCGATAATTTGTCCACGAGAATGGAATTTCTAAACAATATATCTCGCAGTGCTCAAAACTTGCAGTTTTAATGATTTCTGATTCGTGTAATTTCGACACCGACTGAATCTGCATTCGGGACAGCGTTTGGTTTCTCGATTCGGAGCCAAAGGATTTCTATGCCTTTTACGGTCAGAATTTTGGTTGCAAGCGCTTCGATTAATGCTTCAACTGTAAAATAGTGGCTGTTTTCGACAAATTGTTGGATCATTTTTGCTAATGTTGAGTAATTGACGGTTTGATGGATATCATCTTCCATTGCCGCTTTTTGAATGTTTGTGGATGCACGTAAGCTTATCCGAATCAATTGGGATGTCCGCTGTTCTTTTGCATGGATACCCAAAATGCCATTGACTTGTAAATTGTTGATTAAGATAATGTCCATGAGAAAACTCGCTTTCTTGTCCAGTATATTGTACCGATAAAATCAGAATTGAGGCGATATGAAGATCCTCATGTTTTCGATCAATCCCCTTTTCCCGAATAAGGTGACTGGCGGTGCCTCAAAGCACCTTTTTGCAATTGCCAACCATCTTGGCGCAAAAGGCCATGAGGTAAGCATATTCTGTGCGAAAAGCGAAAATGTTCCTGAGAACTTTTCTTGGGGGGAAACGATCAAGGTTTCAGCCGTCCTTCCGTTTAATATTCCTTTTCCACAGCCTTATGCCATCAGTGGCGGGGATCTTGCCTATTTGACAGAATCCCTTTCAAACGCATTGGATAACGTTGATCGATTTTATATACACGATGGCGAGTGGTTGATCCCGGATGTCTATGAGACAGTACCGACGGTGATATCCTTCCGCGATAATATTTATCCAGAATCCGTTTTGGGATCTTTTATCGGCAAGGGAGATGAGGTAATTTGCGTCTCGAGTTATTCCGGGTCAATCATCGAACACACGGCAGGGCGCTTTTTCCCAGATCTTATCGATCGTTTGCATATTGTGAACAACGGGATTGATCTGAGGTTGTTTTCTCCCAAAGACAGCGTTCCTCTTGCGAAGATGTTGAGGATTGATACGAAACAAAACGCAATCCTTTTACATCCTCATCGGCCAGAACCAGGCAAGGGCCTGCCTGAGACAATCAAAGTTGTGGATCATCTGGTACATAAAAAAGGGCTAAAAAATGTTAAAGTGCTTGTTCCAGAGTGGATTGATGAGATGGTCTCATCAAGGGATGCGGCTTTTACTCAAGCGATGCAGGAAATGATCCACGATCTGGGTGTCGATAATTATTTTATATTTGTGCCCTGGATGCCGCTCGAACGCATGCCTGAACTCTACAGCCTGGCTGATGTGACGCTTTGTCTTGGGAATATGGTTGAGGCATTTGGAAATGTCGCCTATGAATCCCTGGCTTGTGGAACACCGAGTATCGTCACTCGGGTAGGTGTCCATCGGACGATGTTGCCAGATGATTTGATTGACAAGGTTCATTATGGCGACATTGAGGATGCCGTGGATCGCATTCTGGCATACCTCAACGGTCGAGAATTTTCTCAGGCCAGGATTCTTGACGCATTAAATTCGACGATGAATTTTGAGCAGCAGGTTGAGCGTTACGCGGATCTTATCACACAATGTCAAAAGCGAGAGCGATTGAGATATATTGCACCAAAAAGAAGCGCCGAACAAGAATATATTCTCGCCCCATGGTGTTACATTGATGGTAATCGTCTCTATCACGATTTTACGGGAGGTTTTTTTGAGGCTGGTCAGCTAACAAATTTATTAAAAGTCAACGAGCAATTCAACTTTAAATTTGCCCTCAATTATGGAATTTCTCAGAGTGATTGGGATGAATGGATTTCAAAGACTTGGATTGTACCGATTAATCAGCGGTAGAAAAGGAAGTATTATGTTTGAATTTACAGATAAAGTTATTG
>CAZWDG010000199.1:0-4125 GCA_964633075.1 uncultured Candidatus Brevefilum sp. | reverse complement strand
CCCAGAAGCTAAATCTCAAGGCTCAAGTTGCCAGGAACGTCATGGATGAGGACGAAGCTGAAGCCCACAAGCTAAATCTCAAGGCTCAAGTTGCCAGGAACGTCATGGCTGAGGACGAGGTTGAAGCCCAGAAGCTGAATCTCAAGGCTCAAGTTGCCAGGAACGTCATGGATGAGGACGAAGCTGAAGCCCACAAGCTGAACCTCAAGGCTCAAGTTGCCAGGAATGTGATGGATGAGGACGAAGCTGAAGCCCACAAGCTGAACCTCAAGGCTCAAGTAGCTAGGAACGTCATGGATGAAGACGAGGCTGAAGCCCACAAGCTGAACCTCAGGGCTCAAATGGCCAGGAATGTCTTAGACTCTGATGAGGTCGAAGCTCACCTGATGGGTATCAACATCATCATCGATCCGATCAAGGATGAGTACAGGGTCGTCTTCTAGAATGCCAAACATATAAACCACAAGCATGAAATCTCTGCATCTTATGAATGCAGAGATTTCATAGTTTGCCTGTTAATGGAGTGTAGCGATGACAATCAGTGAAGAACCAAATAGAAGTACTCCTATTATGCATTTACAGGAATTATTAACAGCGATTGAAGCCAGTGGTCGCGCCTCATTGGCGCATTCAGAAGATGCATTGCTAAAGTCCATTGTTGAAGCAGCGGCAAAAATTTTTAACGCGGCGGCAGCATCCATCCTCCTGGTTGATGAAAAAGAGAATGTTTTAGAATTCAAAGTGGCTTATGGTGCGGCGGATCATGACCTGGTCGGTGCAAAAATTCCAATGGACAAGGGCATTGCTGGATATGTGGTTATGACAGGTCAACCGATTTCCATCTCAGATGTACATCAAGATGCACGATTTAACCGGGATTTTGCTAAAAGCACAGGATATGTCCCCAGTTCAATTCTTGCCACGCCCTTGTTAGCAGAAGACAGAGTGATTGGTGTCATGGAAGTTTTGGATAAAATTGATGCCGCGTCATTTGGCATGCAAGATATGGAATTATTAGCACTATTTGCCAAACAAGCCGCAATTGCTATTGATCATTCGCAAAATTTTGATCTCATCAATAATACTCTGGTCCTCGGATTACAAAAAATCATCCAATCCAATGGAACAAAATCAACCGCAGAAATCCTCTCGGAACTGGAACATATGGCTGATAATCCAAAGCTTTCGGATTTAATGGCTTTGGCAAATATCTTCCATGAAATTAGTTCTCTTGGTGAAGCAGAACGCCAAGCCTGCACCCAAATATTGCAGGCCTTTGCCACTTATCGACGATCCCTGCACAGGAAATGGTCATGACAGAAGAAACCATTCGGCCTGCCTGGTCCGAACAATTTGATCCAGAAGCTATTCGACAATTGTTTTTACCCGGTCCCATCGCTGATGTGACCCCCGAATGGGCCTATGGGGGGAGCACTGGTTCAGGTATCAAAGTCGCTGTGGTAGATAGTGGGGTTGAACATGATCATCCAGCGCTGGATAGTTGTGTGCGTGGCGGTATAGCAGTCGAATTTGATCCAGATGCTGAGGATTTTATTAAATATGTATCCGATAATCCCCCCGAGGACCTCGCCGGGCATGGGACTGCCTGTGCCAGTATCATCCATTCGCTCGCCCCGGACGCTGAAATCTACAGTGTGCGTGTCTTGGGCACAAATATGCGGGGGCGTGCCATCCAGTTTGCTGGAGGGTTGAATTGGGCTATTGAGCATAACATGCATGTTGTCAATCTCAGCCTGAGCACATCAAAAGAGGAATACTTCAGTCTTTTTCACGATTTGGCTGATCAGGCTTATTTTAAAAATATAAATATCGTCTCAGCCATTAATAATGTCCCGGCGCCAAGTTATCCTTCCCAATACTCATCCGTCATATCCGTTGCCGCCCACACAGGACACGACCCTTTGACATTTTTTTATAATCCCTCTCCACCCGTAGAATTTGGTGCCCCAGGCATTGATGTCCAAGTCGCCTGGAATAATAAGCAGTACTTGACAAGCACCGGCAATAGTTTCGCTGCCCCACATATTACTGGAATCGTGGCTTTAATTCGTGCCAAACATCCAGAGTTAACCTCCTTCCAGGTAAAGACCGTCCTGCAGGCTTGCGCTGCCAACATGCTCCATGGGCAGCGATAAGAAAATCTTTCCGTCTAAACAATCCAATAGAATTGAGGAGCCCATGGAAACCTCTGAGACAAATATCCGCTGGAGTTTACAAGATCTTCTTCCTGATCCATACCAACGATCAATAGAGAAAGTTTTATCTCAACTCGATCAGACCGTATCCGATATAGAATCACAAAGAAGCCAAATGACAGAAGAGATTTCACAAAATAAGTTCAATGAAATTCTAAAGAAACTTGAGTTAGTGAATGCATTAATGAGAAGGGTTTATGCTTATGCTGACCTGTGGCTGGCAGAAGATACACAAAATGAAACCGCTCTAAATCTCCGAGATCGCCTGGACCAGGCTTTGGTCAATTATGGGAATCGGATTATTTTCTTCGATATCTGGTTCAAGAATCTTCCAGATGAATCTGCGCATCGGCTTATTTCAGGGAGCGGGGACCTTAAGTATGTTCTTGAGTCTCTCCGTCGATTAAAAAAATACACTTTGAGTGAGGCCGAGGAAAGACTATTAAATCTAAAGGATATCAACGGGATCGATGCGCTGGTCAATCTTTATGAAATAATCACAAGTCAGTACATTTTTTCACTCGAAATAAATGGAGAGCAAAAAAAACTGACACGCGACCAATTGTCGGCTTATTATTTCAATGCCTCAGCTGATGTACGCCTTGCGGCTTATAAAGCATTTTATCGAGTTTTTATTGAAAATTCGACTGTGTTGGCCCAGATCTACAGTCATCGTGTGCGAGACTGGTATACAGAGGGCGTAGAACTGCGAGGGTATGCATCACCGATTTCTCCGCGGAATTTGGATAATGATTTACCAGATGAGATCGTTGAAACTTTGCTTTCAACCTGTCGAAAAAATGTCGGCATTTTCCAACGCTATTTCCATCTGAAAGCAAAATGGTTGGGCATGGAAAAGTTAAGACGCTATGATATTTATGCCCCCCTTGCCAAATCAGAAAAAGAATACAGTTTTCCCGAAGCTAAGAAAATGGTCCTCGATAGTTTCGGGGAATTCTCACCCCAGGTCGCTCAACTCGCCAGAAGGGTTTTTGACGAACATCATCTTGATCCCTTTCCCCGTCATGGAAAACGTGGCGGTGCATTCAGCTCTGGCGTTTTACCGGAATTAACCCCCTGGGTGTTAATCAATTACAACGGTCGGGCACCCAGTATTCCAACGCTGGCGCACGAACTTGGCCATGCAGTCCATTCGATGCTGTCATCAAATCATTCCGTTTTAGCCTTTCACCCCACCTTACCACTTGCAGAGACAGCCTCTGTTTTTGCGGAAATGAATATGACGGATCACCTCCTCCGAAAGGAACAGGATCCCTCTGTTCGACGTGATCTGATGATCCGCACCATCGACGATGCCTATGTGTCCGTGATTCGTCAGTCTTATTTCACTCTGTTCGAAATAGACGCCCACCGGTTGCTGGTGGAAGGAAAAAGCTTTGAAGAACTCGCCGATCACTACATGACCAATCTGACTGAGCAATTTGGGGAGAGCGTCGAATTGAGTGAGGAGTTCAAGTGGGAGTGGATCACCGTCCCTCATTTTTATAGCACGCCTTTTTATACCTATGCCTACAGTTTCGGTCAGTTATTGGTTTTGTCCCTTTACCAGCAGTATCGTTTGGAGGGTGCAGCTTTTATCCCCAAGTTTTTGACCATCCTGGCTTATGGTGGTTCAAAAGCACCACTCAGCATTCTTGAAGAAGCCGGCATCGACATTTCCACCCCTGACTTTTGGCAATCCGGATTTGATATGCTGAATAACATGATCGAAGAACTTACCAAAATTGCTTGAGGAGGACCCCAATGACCGCGTTGGATAATCATTCTTCCCCGCAAAAAATTTCCCCCTACAAGGTATTTCGCAATCGCAGTTTTACCTTGATGTGGACAGGTCAACTGGTTGAAACAATGGGCATGGCGTTAACCTCTTTGGCCTCGTCTATCATGG
>CAZWDG010000198.1:0-4129 GCA_964633075.1 uncultured Candidatus Brevefilum sp. | reverse complement strand
CGAATACCGTTGACGCTCATACTCGCGCATGTTATAATCTTGCCTGAATTCGATTTTACCCAAAAGTGTTGCAGAATGAAATCATTGTGAATGAAGACAGCAAAGCACTGCGACTCAATGTAGGCTATTTATATAATAAAGCCATTGGAACCATTCGTGATGTTTCGATAGACTTTGATTCCATAAAAATCGATGATCTTCATATTAAAAATTTAAACAGCAATGTAAGGATCTCTCGGACTCGAGAGGGTTTGTTATTACAGGTGATCGGAACGGCGGATATTGAGACCACTTGCACGCGTTGTCTTGTGGACTTTTTCCTGCCTGTTCAATTCGATTTTGAGGAATTATATCAATTTCCATCCCGTCAGCGAGAAGACACGGATCTGATTTTGCCCTATGACGGGTTTCTTGACCTGAATCCGCTTTATCGAGATTACCTGATCTTGGCAATGCCAATCAAACGATTATGTCGGCCGGATTGTAAGGGATTATGCTCATTCTGTGGGGCTAATTTGAACCTAACAACCTGTGAACATCAATCAAATTCTTCCCCTGTTGATCTCGGGGATATTGAATCGACGTCATAACCTCCTCATCCGGTGGGTCTGGAACGTCGATGATGAACAGCTGACTGCCTGGAGACATTTGAATGGTCAGAGACCCTCAATCACACTCAAAAGAAAATCTAATTGAATCATTATTAGAACGCGCCGATATTCAAGGGTATCTCACAATTGAGAATTTAATGCTGGCTTTCCCGGATGGGGAAGATGATAAGGGGCTTTTGCGTTCGGCCATGCTCACCTTGCACAAACGGGGGGTGATCATTCTCGATCACGTATCATCTTCTCAAGTTGATCTTGACGAGATTTCTCCAGAGGATTTACAAAACAGTATTGACATCGATGCAGTCTGCGCAGATGACATGGTAGGAATGTACCTTAGAGAAATGTCAAGCGTTCCACTGCTCTCAATGGAGGAAGAGCAATCCCTGGCAAAACGGTTTGAACTTGCCCAGTCTGCCAGGATAGAACTGGCGGATGAATCTAAAAATCATTCACAAACCAGGATGGAGGAATTGCGTGCGATCGTAAAAGATGGAGAACAAGCCTGGGAACATCTCATTAAAGCCAACACCCGCCTGGTTGTGAGCGTGGCAAAGAAATTTATGGGGCGTGGGGTCGCTTTTCTGGACCTGATCCAGGAAGGCAATCTGGGTTTGATCAAGGCTGTGGATAAATTTGATTACAGGCGTGGATTTCGCTTTTCAACCAATGCCACCTGGTGGATTAGACAATCGATCTCCCGTTCCATCGCAGATCAGGGGCGGACGATCCGCATCCCGGTTCATATGATCGATCGCATCCATGAATTATACAAGGTCAGTCACGCCTTGGAGCAAGAATTGGGCCGAATACCACTGGCTGTTGAGATTGCTGATGCAATGGAGGTGGACGTTCGAAAAGTCCAATGGATGATGCGCGTTTCCTGGTTGCCCTTATCTCTGGAATCACCCATGGGGGATGATGAGGAGTCTGAATTGGGGATGTTTGTGGAAGATGAGGTGACGCCAACGCCTATGGAAGCGACTTATCTATCCATGTTGCGGGACAAAATCAATGAGGTCTTGAATACCCTGACACCTCGGGAGGCGCGGATATTAAAAATGCGGTTTGGGCTCGATAATGAACGCGCCTACACACTGGAAGAGGTTGGGTATAAGTTTGGATTGACGCGGGAGCGCATCCGCCAAATTGAGGGGAAAGCCTTGCGTCAGCTCAGGCACCCTTATAAGGCTCGACAATTGAAGGAATACCTGTAGTTCTTATTCCTGCACCCTAAATAATTTTCTGGTGCAAAGAAATAATTCATTTGTGGATTCCAGATCGTGGCACATCATTTTCACGGGATTCTCTGTCGGTTGGAGTATTCTCCTTTATGATTCCCCGAGATCGGCTAGTTAATATCCGTTCTTAGGATCCTTTTCGTTCTCCACAAACTGCAAAAACCCTGTGTCCTTGTTAATACAATCATCTTTTGATCGCGCAATGGATTAATAAAAAGTGGTTCGAAGCACTGGCTGGAAAAGTCCTATTCTATGAGCGCAGACGGGGTCCATGGCACATTGTTCGCAATCGGGCACCGTCATTTCTGGGCAGTGTTTGCGGGTGTAACCAAAGGTGATGTTATCAACCGCGCCGCTGCTCAGCCCGGTCACCTCAATCAATCTTTGCACGGCGATGTAACAGGCATACCTGATTACCCCCTCTTCTTCAATCGAGACCAACGCTCGCTGGGCAATTTTCCGTCTCAATGCCCGATCAAGAATCTCGACCAGACCAGTTCGCAGGCAAAAACGCATCGCATGGTAATCAATCACAGGCTTTAATGCTTCATCTTCCGAAAATGAAAGAAATTGTTCAGGCCTTTCATGGAGGATTAAGGCCAGCAGGCTGGATTTCTTGCGGAAAGGATCTTCCTTATACCCGCCGATATGGTCGAGGATCGATAAAAAGGTCTTCAATGGCTTTGAGGATTGGTTTGCTTGTTCGACGATTAACTGTGGCGTCAAGTCCATCGCCAGCATATCATTGCCATAATCTATCGCTTTGGCCCAATGAAGCCCGACTGCTGGCATGGGATCAGATCCATCATCGGCACGGAACAAAGCTATGGTCTCGGCTAAAGTTGAGACGGCCTGCCTCATAGGGGAGAAGAAATCCGGGTCTTGATCGATGGGGCGCATGTACCCTTGAGATAGATAGCTAGAACCTTTATATTCATGGCCATCGATGGTGGCGATCAGCGGGTGACTGTAGCGCCCCTGTTCTGCCTCCCAAAAGCTGAACTGCTGGAGTGTCTGTACGAAGAAATAGTCCAATGCCACGGGATGACCGACGGGGGGATAATAATCGCTGACAAAGTTAAAGGCTTCGGCTTCCGGGATCGCCTTGATGACCGTAGACAGCCCTTGCACCTTTTCTTCATTTACCCTGACTCGCTTATCGAGTGGGATTTCGGGGGAAGGTTGATCGAAAAGTAATGCTGTGGGGCCGACATATTTAATCTCTTCCGACGCTAAAGCCATCGCCTTTTGAGCAGCCATGATCGGATGCAGCCCCTGAAGCAAATTGGACAGGGTCCCCCCGCAGAAGGTATCCCCTGCGCCTGTCGGATCCAACACCCTGGAAGGTATTGCGGAAAGTCTTGTTTGGTACTGCCCCTGAACGACGATGGCACCCTTTCTCCCGCAAGTGATGAACAAGAGTTTCCCTGGCGTTGTGAGTGCCCAGTCAAGGGAGCCAAAAATCGCCACGGCCTCATCCTCATTGATGAAAAAGGCGTCCGATTTATCCATCAGGGCTCGCACCAAGTCTGGATATTCGCGGATCAGGTTCAGGAAACTGCCGGAGGAGATCATTTTGGCACCGCGCTCACGGCATGCGTCTGCAAATTTAAGCTGTTGATCCCCTTTCCCCAGCGAAGTGATATGCACGCCGTCGTAGATCGACAAGTCGTACGGCAGGTCCTCAGTGCCCAATTGTGTTTCTGCGCCAGAATAAAAATTCAGGTAAGTAGCCTTGTCACCCTCATGCGAGATCTCAAATCGAGGCATGTCGTCCAGGGTGACGATTGGCCCTAACCATGCTTCCAGCTTTTCTTCTAAACGTTGGAAGGGCTCCGGTTTTTGAGCGGGTACTGGGCTGTACATTGAGACTTTGCACCCGCTGCGTTTTGCCGCCAGGGCGGTGTATAAACCAGCGCCACCAGCGGATGGCTCCGTCCGATTTTTGAAGTGCAAAACATCCAGCGATGGGCTGCCGATAACGAGTAAATGGGGCATAATCACAGATCCTTTCCTAGTCGATGATCTGAATTATAACAAATACCTTCCATGCTCGCCGAGCTTCCGGAATTTTGGCAGATAATATGTTAATAGAAAAATGACATGCAGGGTAGTAACCATTTTTTGTGATAATTTTCACAAGAGTGAATGTTCTTTTTTCGGAGTGCAGACTTTAGTCTGCTTTTTTGGTTCCATGCTTAATTCAGAAAAGTTGAAAGGTTGACACCGCGCACGCTTCCAATTCACCATTAACCTTTCACCACTCTCATAGAATTATTG
>CAZWDG010000197.1:0-4133 GCA_964633075.1 uncultured Candidatus Brevefilum sp. | reverse complement strand
GGTCCTCGGCTGCGACCGACCACACCCGCCAGCACCACCATCGTCAGAACATAGGGCACGGTTAACATTAAATCGGAAGGAATGGGGACACGCAACAGGGATAAGTTGGTGGCAAGCGATTCTGCAAACCCAAACAATAAACCCGCGCCTAAAGCGCCCACAGGTGTCCAGTTGCCAAAGATCATGGCAGCCAACCCAATGAAGCCGCGTCCAGCTGTCATATCTTGATTAAAGTAACCGGCAGAACCCAAGGAGAAATAGGAACCGGCGAATCCCGCCAGCATGCCACCCAGGATGACGGCAATATAACGCATCCTAAAGACGTTGATCCCCAGGGTGTCCGCCGCTTTGGGATGCTCGCCCACCGACCGTAGGCGCAATCCCCACTTCGTGTAAAATAGGGTGATCGTTAAAACAAACACCATGATGTACATGCCATAGACGTAGGGATTATGATTAAAGAGAATTGGACCAAGGAAGGGAATTTTTGAAAGGATCGGAATGCCAGTTGGCATGAAGATGCCGCTTTGGTTGAGATACTGGAATTCTCTTTCCTGCAAGATTTTAGTCACAATATAGGAAGTGAGCCCAATCGTAAAGATATTGATGATCGTGCCGGAGATGATCTGGTCCACCTTATACTTGATGGATAAGATGGCATGCACAACGGCTACTAATCCACCGACGACAATCGCAGACAGTACACCTGCCCACAGGCCAAAAAGGCTACCAACAATTGCACCGACTAACGCGCCAGCGATCATCATCCCTTCAATGGCGATGTTAACCACACCAGCCCGTTCACACAGAATACCCGATAATGCCCCTAAAACGATGGGGATGCTGCGCATGATCATGATCCTTAACATCCCACCCACATTGATCGAACCACCTCTCGCCCCCCAGGCTAAAAAGCTGACCGTCAGCATCAATCCAACCAAGATCAAGACCAGATTGGTATATTTACCAAAGCCTTTGATAAACTGGAAGACTCCCAGTCCACCACATAAGATTGCCAGGATATTAATCACCAATAGGCTGTTGAATTTTAAGTCTGGCGTTTTCACCACAGAGCCACCCGGTGTCATGACAAATATAGTTTCGGCTTCTGGTAAAGTGGTTTGTGAGAGGACAAGCCAGATAAATAAACCAATGGCAAGGAAGATGATCCCCATGATCCGTTGCCGGGTTTTCGCTGCTTCCACTTTTTGGAATCTCTTTTTAACGATCTTTGTCGATTTTTCCATTAGATTTTATCTCCTGAGACAGGCAGTTGAGGAGTCAATTCAGATTGTTTGGGCTCTTTAAGCCGATAAATCGTGCGGATAATAGCGGGGGCAGCAATGAAAAACAGGATGAAGGCTTGCAAGATAGAGATAATATCGATGGGGATGCCAGTGTTAAGCTGCATCACGCGTGAGCCCTGGCGCATAAAACCAAATAACATGGCGGTGATGATGACCACCAAGGGATGGTTTTTAGCCAGGAGGGCGATGGCGATCGCGTCAAAACCATAACCGGTGGTGAGGGATTGGACCGCCCTGAAATTCACCCCTAACATCTCAATAGCACCCGCCAGCCCGGCAATCGCACCTGAAAGCGTCAGTGCCAGAATAGTGATTAACGAGGAGTTGACACCGGCATATTTCGCAGCATGCGGATTCAATCCGACAATTCGGAATTCGAACCCCCAGGTGGTTTTGTAGAGGATGTACCAAACCAGAATCGCCACCCCAATCGCAATCAACAGACCAATATGCAAACGTAAAGGAGCTTCAAAGAAGCGGAATAAGCGCGCGCTCTCCTCAATAAAACGAGTTTTAAACGCTTCATCCGGATCGACGAATGGTCCAGTGATCAAATATTGATTGAGGTTAAAGGCAATATAGTTCATCATGATGGTATTTATCACCTCGTGGGATCCTGTTTTCGCCTTCAACCAGCCGGGTATGAAGCCCCACAGGCCGCCTGCAGCGATGCCAATCAAAAGTGCCAGCGGAACATGAATGATCGGAGGGAGTCCTTTGAAGGTCCAACCCGCCCAGCCCGCCATGATAGAGCCCATAAATAATTGACCCTCGCCGCCGATATTAAACACACCCGCCTGAAAACCCAGTGCAACCGCAACTCCAGTCAGCAAATAAGGTGTAGTCACCACCAGGCTTTCCAGAAATGGTTTAAATGCTGATCGTATTGCTTGGGCATCACCGCTGAAGAGGGACGAAAACATTTTAGGAAGATTTCCGACCGATCCAAGCCAGAGGGAGGAATAGGTTTTCCAGATGAATTTAAGGGATTCGGAAATGCCAGTGAAAAACGACTCACCAAATGCTTGATAGATTTCCTTTGTCGTCGCGGCGGCAAGAATCCCTCCCAACACCAAACCGGTAAAGATGGCCAGGATGATGATGGTCAAGGAGGATTTTGAGATCTCCTCAAGAAATAAATTTAAGAAATTACTAATTTTTGAGACTTTTTTTTCTTCCATATGCTTATCCCTATGTGACAATTTCACGAATCTTCCTCGGTTTGCGCCTTTCATGGGCGATCTCAGTGGATATGCCTGCCATCAACAAACCAATATCTTCCTTGGTGGCAAATTCAGCCTCCACAACCGCCAGTATTTTGCCCCTGTACATGACAGCGATGCGATCCGCCAACTGCATGACTTCATCCAGCTCGGTGGATACCAGCAGGATGGCACAACCCTCATCCCGTTTTTGGATTAGGCGTCGGTGGATGTATTCAATCGATCCCACGTCCAAGCCACGCGTAGGCTGCGAGGCGATCAACAGTTTTATCGGGCGAGAAAATTCTCGCGCCACGATCACTTTTTGCTGGTTACCACCGGAGAGCCCACTGACAGCTACATTTGTGCCGGGTGTGCGGATGTCAAAGTCTTTAACCAATTGTTCAGCGTTTCGATTAATAATTTCCGGTTGCATGACAATCCCTTTGGCAAAGGGTTCCTGATAATAAGTGCATAAGACCAGGTTATCATGCACGGGAATAGGTAACACCAGGCCATCCTTCTGACGGTCTTCTGGGATGTGTGCCACGCCTAATTCAGTGATCCTGCGTGGGTCACAGTTTGTGATATCCTCACCAAGGATGGTGATTTTCCCAAGCTCAACTTTCATCAGACCAGTAAGGCATTTCACCAACTCGGTTTGCCCATTCCCCTGCACACCCGCGATCCCCAGGATTTCGCCAGCTTTAACCTCAAAGGAGATATCATCCACCTCAATTTTCTTGTTCTTATTAATAACCGTTAAATTCTCTACGGTTAACACAGGCTCTTGAGGTTTAGCCAATTGCTTTTCCACTTTCAATTCTACCGGTCGTCCCACCATCATGGCAGCCAGTATTTCAGGATCCGCCTCCTCGGGAGTCGCCTCGCCAACCACCTTGCCAGCACGAATAACCATGATGCGATCAGCGCATTCCATCACTTCACCTAATTTATGCGTGATGAAGATGATCGACTTCCCCTGATCGATCAAGTTATGCATGATTTTAAATAACTCTTCCACTTCCTGGGGGGTCAGGACAGCAGAAGGTTCATCCATAATCAAGATCTCTGCATCGCGGAATAAGATTTTGATAATTTCCACACGCTGCTGCAGACCGATGGGCAAATCTTCAATCAGCGCATCAGGATCAATATGCAGATTATATTGATCAGAAATCTCCTGCACTTGTTTTGCAGCTTTGGTTTTGTCCAACAAACCGCCTGGTCGCGTGTACTCATTTCCCAAGATGACGTTCTCAGTGACGCTGAAGACCGGGATCAACATAAAATGTTGATGAACCATACCGATGCCTGCATTAATCGCGTCGGTAGGCGATTGACAGTTAATGTTTTTCCCCTCGATGATAATCTCGCCTTCATCCGGTGAATACAGTCCATAAAGGATGTTCATCAAGGTCGTTTTGCCCGCGCCATTCTCTCCTAAAAGCGCTAGGATTTCACCTTTGTATAATTTCAGGTCGATGTGATCGTTTGCCAGAACACCAGGGAAACGTTTGGTAATCCCCCGAAGTTCAAGGATTGGTTCCATATCCTTCTCTCATTCTCTGTGATCAAATAAATAGTTATAAAAGCCTATTATACATTAAAATACAAAAACAGA
>CAZWDG010000196.1:0-4148 GCA_964633075.1 uncultured Candidatus Brevefilum sp. | reverse complement strand
GGGTAAAGAACCGATCTTGGTCGCATCGATCGTGATCTGGTTATTGGGAGATAAAGCACATATTGGCACATTAGCAGTCAAACCTGGTTATCGGCGGCTTGGGATTGGGCAGCAACTTCTAGCAAAAGCACTGTTGGAATGTAATTGGTGTGGGATTGTCGAGGTCATGCTCGAGGTGCGGCAAAGCAACCTGGTGGCGCAGCAACTGTATCAGAAATTCGGTTTTGAAATGGTCGGTTTACGCGAAGATTATTATAAAGATAACCATGAGGATGCGCTCGTGATGGCCCTGGCTCCTTTAGGTGAGAAGAAACTTGCGGACTTGGCGAATTGCGGATAACATTATTATCTATTTGGTGTCTTCGATAGGAGGTCCATTTTGAAGTCAGAAGAGATCCTGAATGAAATTGCTCAACAAACAGCAGTTTGCACTCGATGTAAACTGCATCATTCACGTAAACACGCTGTCCCCGGTCATGGAAATCCCCACGCGTCGATTATGTTTATTGGCGAGGGGCCAGGCTTTCATGAAAACGAGCAGGGCTTACCCTTTGTTGGCGCAGCGGGTCAATTCTTAGACGAACTCTTAAGTGCTGCGAACTTATCGCGCGAGGATGTTTTTATCACCAATGTGGTTAAATGCCGCCCTCCGGGTAATCGGGAACCCTTGATCGAGGAGTTGGAAGCCTGTAAACCCTATCTTGACCGTCAGATTGCAGCGATCAATCCGGACATCATCGTCACTCTGGGTCGGATTTCAATGGGTTATTTTATCAATAATGGCAAGATCAGCGGTATTCATGGCAAATCTTTTTGGACCAACGGCCGGATGATTGTCCCAATGTATCATCCTGCGGCGGCCTTGCACCAGCCCTCTATCAAAGATGTGGTTCGGAAGGATTTTATGAAATTGCCGGGATTAGTCAAAAAAGCCCAGGAAACTCGACAATTAAATCCGGACCTTTCTTCTCAAAGTGATATGCAGCCGAAAGATGACACGCCGAATAACGGGACAGTTGAACAACTCAGCCTTTTTTAGGATAGCTTTGACCCTGAGTTTTCCCAGGATATGATAAAATTGCGAGTTGGAAATTCTCTCTGCCATCGAGGAAAATAAAATGGATACGATTAAGGATACTTTAATTAATAAATTTATCGACCGTACTGCCCGCATCGGCGTGGTTGGTGTTGGGTATGTTGGCCTTCCTTTGGCAGTAGTTTTTGCTGAAGCAGGTTTTGATGTGATCGGTGTGGATCCAATTGAAGAAAAAGTGGCTGCCATCAATCGCGGTGAGAGTTATATTCTTGATGTGGACTCGGCGCGCGTTAAGGATTTGATTGAGCGGGGAAAGCTCTCAGCCACTACGGATTATGATGCGCTTGAAAGGGTGGATGCTGTTTCCATTTGTGTCCCAACACCGTTACGAAAAACCGGTGATCCTGATTTATCCTTTATTGCATCAGCCAGCAAATCGATCGCGCCTTACTTGCATCGGGGGATGGTGGTGGTGCTCGAGTCAAGCACCTATCCCGGTACGACCCGCGAGATGGTTTTATCTGAGTTGGAATCAGTGAGTGGGCTTAAGGTTTGTGAGGATTTCTTCTTAGCTTTCTCGCCGGAGAGGGTGGATCCAGGCCGGGAGGATTGGACGACGATTAATACGCCAAAGGTGATCGGCGGCATCACAGCTTCCTGTGGCGAGGTCGCTGCAACCTGGTATGCACAGGCGCTGGAAACGATTGTGCCGGTTTCCTCTTGTGAAGTGGCTGAGATGGCTAAGCTGTTAGAAAACACCTTCCGGATGATCAATATTGGGCTGGTTAACGAATTAGCCATTATGTGCGATCGCCTTCATCTGGACGTATGGGAGGTGATCGATGCGGCAGCCACTAAGCCTTTTGGATTCATGAAGTTCACGCCCGGACCTGGCTTGGGCGGACATTGTATCCCGATTGACCCCCTGTATCTTTCTTGGAAACTGCGTTCCTTGAATTACAATGCGCGCTTTATCGAATTAGCCTCAGAGATCAATACCAACATGCCACGATATACCTTGGGCAAGATTCAGGATGCGCTTAACAAGCAAAGGAAAGCCGTGAATGGCAGTCGGGTGTTGATCCTAGGCGTTGCCTATAAAGCGGATATTGATGACCTTCGGGAATCACCTGCGTTGGACGTCATCCACCTGCTCCAGGAAAAAGGCGCAGATGTGGTTTATCACGATCCTTTTATCCCAGTACTGGATCATGAGGGTATTCAGATGGAAGCCGTTGATGATTTACTGGGTGAGGTGAAGAAGGCGGATTGTGTGGCGATTATCACCAACCATAGCGGGTATAACTACCCGGCGATCCTTGACGCGGCTCAAATGGTGGTGGATACTCGCAATGCACTGGGAGCCTTAGGCAAAAATCATCCAAAAGTCATAAAATTATAATGATAACGCACCTTCGGTTGGGCGATGTCTGTTTTGTTGGCTCATGTGCAACGTCATTGTCCCTGGAGGAAGTTCATATTGTCCCTGGGTGCCATTTGAAGACTAACCGTGATGATAGGAGGAAGCTATATTTTCAGAGAAAATCACTTGTTGATTTAAGTCTTCCTGGCTACAGAAGCCACTTATCCCTTAACAGAGGGGGAGCAACTCGGGGAGTTGTTGATCAGGATGTGGATGTTCGATGGCTGATCAAAGTAAAAACCCGATGAAACGATTCTTCGCAAGTATTAAGACCTGGGGGAAAGATATCGTTCTTAAAAAAGTAATTGGTAATTCAGCCTATTTGTTTGGCAGCCAGGCTGTGAGTGCTGTGATCAGTATTCTCACGGCAAACCTGTTAGGTGTAGCCAGCTTTGGCGAGCTGGGGGTGGTGATCAGTTTTGTCACGAATATCAACCGTTTATTATCCTTTCGGATGGGAGATTTCGTTGTTCGCTACATGGGTGGGTTCCTGGCGCAAGAAAAGCGGGACGAAGCCGTTGCCGTCCTGAAGGTCGCCGCCCTGACTGAGATGGGAACCTCGATTTTGGCTTACCTGGTACTCCTCCTGCTTTCCGGATGGGGAGCAGCCAGTTTTGTCAAAGATCCTTCAACGCGTTCTTTATTCATTATTTATGGACTTGCGATCCTTGGCAATGTCATGGCGGAGACGGCTACAGGCGCCCTTCAAGTTACAGGGCATTTTCGCTCGCAAGCCTTGTTGAACTTATTCCAAAGCCTGTTGACAGCAGGTTTATTCCTGGCTGTCTTTCTAAGGCAAGGTGGGATTTTCGCTGTCATGTTGGTCTACCTGGTAGGGAAAATGGTGTTAGGGATTGGGCCGGTTTTACTAGCATTGTATTGGCTGCCAAAGAGTTTGGGAAAGCGTTGGTGGCGCACACCTATGCGAGGGAACTTGCCTGAGCGAAAATCGATGGTCCGATTTGCCCTCAATTCAAATTTCAGCAGCACTGTCACAATCTTGGCGCGGGACAGTGAGGTGCTCTGGGTGAGTTATTTTTTTGATACCACCGTGGCAGGCTATTCTAAAGTGGCGCTGGCAGTGATCAACTTGATGGTCATGCCGATCACGCCCTTCATCAGCACGACCTTCCCTGAAATCACCCGGCAGGTCGCCAAAAAGCAATGGGGACAATTGAAGCAATTGTTAACCCGCGTCACATCCATCTCGGGTGTCTGGACGGGGGCTGTGGCAGCGGGTTTATTGCTCCTCGGGCGGCAGTTGCTCTTTTCGCCCTGGACGATTTTTGGGCGGACGATTTATATCTATAAGGCGGGGTTTGCGCCGGCTTATGGCGTCCTTCTGGTCTTGCTGATTGGCTTTGGAATCGCCAATATTTTCTTCTGGGACCGCACTTTGCTGTTATCCTTTGGCAAGGCAGAATTGCCCCTGCGAGTGAGTTTCGTTGCCATGCTCGGAAAAGTGGGTCTGGCATTTTTGATAGTGCCTTTGCTGGGATACCTGGCGGAGGCAGCCTTGTTTTCAGGGTATTTTGTGGTTTCGGTAGGCGTTTTGGTGTGGCTCGGTTTGTCTGAGATCTGCAAGCACGAAAAGCTTGATTGAGATCGTCATCACCTTAATGGTGTTAGGATCCAATGATTGTTCATTCAATAGAATAAGGAGAGATCATGGATGTTCAGGCTTCACAA
>CAZWDG010000195.1:0-4165 GCA_964633075.1 uncultured Candidatus Brevefilum sp. | reverse complement strand
AACCGGAGGTTTAAGACCTCCGGTTTTTTATATCAAAAATTGCTTAATCTTCCTCACTTTTATTCCCTGCTGATTGCCAGTTGTCAAGGTCCTCTTCGTCGGTGCCAATCTGTCGGACTATGTAAACCGACCATCGATATATGTGCGGTCTGCCATCATCAGGGATGAAGCTACTCGGGACGATAAAACTGGTTTCATTCACATATTCTGTAATGCTTTGCTTATCCTCACTGGTAAGATCCGTAATGGTAACAGCATAGGCTTCGTTTGTTTCCAGTTCGCCAACAGCCGCCCATTGAAGGGTGATCGTGTCGTTTTCAGATGTAAAAGAAGCGCCATCAGCTGGCAGTAGTAAGTTGGGGCCAGGATAGGGAGGAAGCTGAGTGGGGGTTGGTGTAGGTCCAGGTGTGGGCTCTCGTAAACAAAGGGGGATGATCAATGTTTGACCCTCAAAAACGGTATCGTTCAAGAGGGCGTTATAATCTCGGATGGTCGCCATGCTGACGTTGTAGGTATCGGCAATGGAGCTGAGGGTATCACCCGAAACCACACTGTAGCTGATCGTTTCACACGCTATTTCAGTTTTTTCCGCGTCACTTAATGTGGCTGTGGGTTGTGGTGATGCTGTCGGGGTCGGTTGTGGCACCATCAAAACCTGACCTTCATAGAGCTCACAATCAGCCGAAAGGTTGTTTTCAAGGATGATGCTCTGAATTGAAACCCCAAAAGAAGCTGCAACAATGGCACATGAGTCGCCACCCTGTACAGTGTACTCTAAAGGAGGCAGGGGGGTCCATGTAGGTGCCTGAGTGGGAGTTAGTGTAATGGTCGGCGTGATGGTTATCGTGGCGCTGGGTGTTGCTGTACCTGGTTCAAGAGTAGTCCCTCCGCCTGTTTCCAGTGGCGTTTCCGTCCTTAAAATCAAGAAGACGACGGCTGCGCCAAGGATGAGAAATAAGGCTAACAAACCTAGAGCGGCTGGAAGACTAAAAGTGATTTCTGGTAGTCGTTTTGCACGGATTTCAGTGGATTTGTTTTTCTTAGGATCAGCGATAGAATCGAGATCAGTTCCACATACAAGACACCGTTTCGCAGATTCATTTAAACGCGTACCACAAACGGGACAGAGTTTTGATTTTGAAGTATTCATTTCTGGGCTCATAATAATTCTGGACTAGTATACCTCATGGTTTCTGAAATATGCAATATCACATTTGGGGAACAAAAGACGCATACTATTCACATGGTATAAATAAACTGATGAACGTGAGTCTCTATCTGCATATACCATTTTGTCAACATCGGTGTTACTACTGTGATTTTAACACAACCACTGGGAAAAGTGGGTTAATTCCGGCCTACATTAAAGCATTATCCAAAGAGGTTCGTATAGTCAGTGAATCTAAAACAGAATTTCTGATCCACACGATTTATTTCGGTGGTGGAACCCCAACATTGATAGCCATTGACCTTTATAAAGAGCTCCTCACAATCATCCGAACCAGATTTCACGTTTCCAATGATTGTGAAATCAGTATTGAGGCTAACCCGGGTACCCTGTCCTATGACTATCTATCGGGTTTGAGGGACTTGGGGTTTAATCGGATCAGCATGGGGGTTCAATCAACCAATCCGGTTGATTTAGTTCGACTTGACCGAATCCATAGTGTTGCTGATGTCCTTGAAAATCTATATGCGGCCAGGAAGGTTGGTTTCAGGAATATCAATCTGGATCTGATCTTTAGCCTCCCTTGGCAGACATTAGAGGATTGGCAGCATTCTCTCAAACTAGCATTACAGTTGGCACCTGAGCATTTCTCACTTTATTCTTTGATCATTGAACCCAAGACAATGCTTTATTGTTGGTACCAAAAGGGTCTGCTCGCTGAGCAAGACCAAGATCTTGAGGGGGATATGTACGAATCTGCAATGGAGATGTTGCAGGGGGAGGGCTATGAACAATATGAGATCTCGAATTGGGCAAAAAAAGACATTAAGAAGGACTATCGTTGCAGGCATAACTTACAATACTGGTTGAATCGTCCCTATCTTGGCCTTGGGACTGGATCACATGGGTATATTCTAGGAATTAGAACAGAGAATGAACCCGTTTTGGAGGAATACATCCGCCGATTGAAACAAGACCAATTGATTCCTTACGATTTTCCTGTTTCCCCAGCAACCATCTCGACGGAAAGAATAAACAAAGACACCCAGATGAAAGATTTTATGTTACTTGGATTAAGACTGGTCCAGGAGGGTGTCTCAAAAGAACGTTTTTTGAACTGCTATGGAGAAAAAATGGATAAGGTATTCTCAAAAGAGATAGCCTTGCTATTGAAACAGGGATTGGTGACTTGGCAAAAGGGGGATCAAGCGCGTTTGTGTTTAACAAAAAGGGGTATTATGGTGGCCAATCAGGTTTTTTTGCATTTTGTGTGATTAAACAACTGATAGACGTGTCCCGAAACCTACGCTATAGATATCATGCGGCCCACCAACTGGTGTAACCCATTTAAAAAGCCATTTTGCATCGTGATTGCGCATATTTACACAGCCGCTGCTTTGAGGTGTGCCAAAATTATTATGCCAGTATGTTCCGTGGGTTGCGATGCCTTCTGCAAAGAAACAATTCCATGGCACACCGGGTAGCACATAAGCATAGATGTCATCTCGCTTTGTTCCCCCCATATGTTTGGATGGGTAGGTGGATTGGATCCGAAAATTGCCGGTTGGGGTTTGTTTTTGAGGTGTGAGAGCGCCACTGGCGATATTTGTTCGCATGACTACCACTTCTCCCTCAAATGCTGTTAATTCTTGACGTGATATGGAAATTTCAATTCGCTTTTCTCCAATCGGAACGTCAGGAGAGAGGGGATCGAACTCTGCATCATCGAGAATGCGCATGTGTTCGGCTGGAATTGCGTAATCCAATCGATCCAATTCATCTTCCAATTTGTACCAAGGTCGTCCGTCTGGGCCAGTAATGATATCTCGTACCCAATGTGTTGTCTGATAATAAAGGCGATAAACAGGTTCCCAACCGTTGAGAGGGGTATATCGAAAAGAACTGGTGAAGGGCACGGTTATTTCACCCAATTGATAACCTTCTTTAATGGTGTCAACGACTGGATTGAGATTATGCTCCACCTCTTGAAGATAAGCCCGATGCACATAACCACCCCATACACGATACCAAATAGGGTTATATTCTGGACCGGCTTCTGATTCAATTTCATCGTAAACATTCATTAAATCGTCTTTGTACCGTTGATAGAGAATGAGACTATCCTCACGGGGTTCTTTATGAATGCTGACAGATGTCACCTCACCATCTTTGGCAATTTTCGCCACACGCATAAGACGGTGTTGTTTGGGTTTATATTGATTTTTCTGTCGGGGTGTAAATGCCAAAGTTCCGAGGCCTAAAAATGCCATTTTGACGAAATCTCGGCGTGATAAGGTCTTATTGGTCATAAATTATGATTTTACCGGTAAGCATGTTTCTGTCAATTATCAAAATCCTTTGGATCGATATCCGCCACAGAATTCTTGATATAACTTGGTAAGTAAGGAAATTTATCAATCATTTCCTTTGTTGTGGAACCGCTTAGCACAAGAATGGTCTCCATACCACTTGTTACACCTGCGACGATATCCGTATCCATCCGATCACCGATCATAATGGTATTTTCTGAGTGTACATTCAGATAATTTAATGCCGTACGCATCATCAATGCGTTGGGTTTACCGACAAAGAAAGGGGCTATTCCGCTAGCTTTCTCGATCAATGCTGCCATTGCCCCACAAGCAGGGACCAACCCACCTTCGCTTGGGCCAGAGGGGTCTGGATTGGTAGCGATAAATCTTGCCCCCTCATTATAGATTAAGCGAATCGCTTTCTTAATCACTTGAAAATCATAAGCAAGCGTTTCTCCCAGGACGACATAATCAGGGTTTATATCAGTGATGACATAACCAATTTCATGAATGGCTCCCGTTAACCCACTTTCACCGATAACAAATGCTTTACCTCCAGGTCGCTGGCGATGCAAGAATAACGCAGTTGCCAAGGCAGAGGAAAAAATTTGATCCTCCTGGATATTGAGCCCGATTGTTTGAAGTTTATGGGATAAGTCTCTCGGCGTATACATTGAGTTATTCG
>CAZWDG010000194.1:0-4169 GCA_964633075.1 uncultured Candidatus Brevefilum sp. | reverse complement strand
AGCCACCCATTCCCCCACCCAGCACAGGGCGGATCGTTTACGCCTTAACTCATAAAGAAAGGCTTCTTTAGGCCATGGGGTGGTAAATGAGACCCGATCAATCGCCGCAACCGCATCCAAATCTGACAGGGTCATCGGGCGCAGGTTAATCTGCGCCTTTTCTGGATTTTCGGACATTTTAACCTGGGATAGGGCTGCCGGTTGTACTTAGATAAATCGGACTCAGGCTGATGGGATCATCATGCTCACCCCTTACCAATCTCTCCCATCCAATTTCCGCCAGAAAGCTCGCCCGACGCAGGCAGTTTGCAGGAGAGGCAATGATGGCATTCTTCCAGCGGCGCCCAATAATGGACCGGGCTGTGTCTGAAAGTTCACCGCAGATCAGGGTTGGTTCATGGATCGTTTTGACCAAATCCTTCGGGTCAATGACGGAAGGTTCGCTTTGCGCTTGCCAAGCCCCATTTTCAACTTTATACGGGACGTATGCCAAACGAGTGCGTCCAGCATACAAAACAGCGACCATGGGTTTATCATCCAATGGCTGTGCCCTTGCAATCACGTCCAGCGAAGCTACCCCCACCACGGGGATGTGCAATGCCAGTGAAAATCCCTTTGTGACGGCCACACCGATCCGTAAACTTGTGAAAGAACCAGGGCCAATCGCGACAGCCAAGCCAGTAAGATCGTCGCAATTAATGCTGCTTCTCTGGAAAAACCCCTCAATGGCGGGTGCCAGCTCAACGGTATGATGCTGCTGGCTTTGCCAGGTGACCTCAGAAAGCACATAGGTACCATCATACAAGGCCAGGCTGATCCATGCTGTGGAGGTATCGATTGCCAATAACACTAGAAATCTCCATATATTTTTCGTCGTAAATTGCTTACCATCATTTCGTAACGCTTACCATGAGAGGTGAGCAGCATTGCCCGATGTCCTATACCCGTGTAGCTAAACTGAATCCAGATACGGTCTTCTGGCAAGATTTCGCGAATGCGCTCAGCCCACTCGATCACAATCGGTCCTTGTTCCAGCATACGATCAAAATCAATCATCTCTGCGTCCAACGCGTTCCTTAACCTGTATGCATCCAAATGAAACAAACGCTGCGAATCAGGACGTCGGTATTCGTTCACAATCATATAGGTTGGGCTGGAAACGGGATCCAAGGCGCCCCAACCCTGTGCAACACCCTGGATCAGTGTCGTCTTGCCTGTGCCCAAATCGCCTTCCAGGCAGATGACATCGCCGGTTTTCAGGTAACTACCTAAATAAATGCCCAATCGCCGGGTTTGCTCGGGGCTGTGACTGAAAAAATCTAAATTCCGATCATCTAAGATTGGCATAATAATTGGTTATATGATATCAGATTTCAAGGCGGCTAACAATTCCAATTATCTTCCCTGCAATCTCCTTGGATGCGTCAGGTTTGGCTAATCGCCTGGACGTCTCGGCAATTCTTGCCAAGATAGCTGGATTCTCCAACCAATAGTGGAGTGTATCCACCACTTGCTCCGGCGAAGGAGCCCATACGCCTGCGCCCTTTTCCTCGACGTAATCAACATTGCCCTCTTCCTGACCTGGCATACGAAAATAGAGGATGATGGGCAATCCGGCAACAAAAGCCTCCGAAATGGTACCGGGGCCAGCCTTTGTTACAATCATGTCAGCAGCGTTCATCAATTCGGGCATATTTTCAACAAAACCATAGATTTTATGCGAGGTCTGCAACTTAGCATTTTCCAAGGATTGTTCCAGTTTTTCATTACGGCCAGTAATAATGGCCATCATCAAGTTTAAATTTGCCCGATCAACAGCTCGTACCGTTTCCTCAAGCGGTCCCATACCCTCGCCCCCACCGACCATTAGAACAACTGGCAGGTCCTGCGGCCAATTGAGTTGCTGCCGTACTTCTTCTTTTGGACGGGTGTATTGGCGAAACCTGTCTTCAATTGGGAGTCCAATTACTTCGATTTTATCCGGATCCATACCCAGATTAATTCCCCGATGCTTTGCTTCTTCTGTCGGGGCGATGGTCAGGGTGGCATCCTCGTTATACCAAAAAGCGTGGGTGGAAACCATATCCGTGATCACGACGAGATAGGGGGAATGCTCTGGACCTAAAATCCGCAACACGGGCGTATTGATAATTGGATGGACTGAGACAAAAAGGTCACAGGGATGCTCCTCAACCAGGTTTTTTGCTGCATTTCGGATATAAGGCCAAAGGACTTCGTATACAAGCTTTGAACGATACTTCCCGTCGCTCAATTTATAACCCAACTCCCACAAATTCGGGACTTGTGACATAAATGAATAGGTCGACGGCGCCAAATCAAAGGGCGGCGGTGCATACGCGACAAAAAAATCGAGCAACTCTGTTGTGACCCGATCGGGAAAATAAATATCCAGGGCTTCAATGATCGCCTTGGCTGCACTGCGATGACCACCCCCAGTATCCGAAAAGAGGAACAGGATATGCGGTTTATGTTTCATTTTCAGAGGTCAAACCCTCATCTTTGGGAAGGATCGCTTTCATCCGGTTCTTAAGGGCGCGCCTTTCAAGTAAGACTCGATGATGGCAGGTCAGACATTCCAGCCCAATATCCGCGCCCAATCGCACGACACACCATTCGTAACCCCCGCAAGGATGAGGCTTGCGTAAACGGACAATATCACCCAGCTCTAATTCTGTTAACATGTTTGGATTATACCACCCGTCCTTTTGAGGGCTGAAATGGATTTGGGTCACCCCTGTGAAGATGCCAAAATGCGATAAAATATTCGTCTTCAGGGAAAAAAGCGCTTATTTGTCCCACTCAATATAAGAATCGCAATTCTAGAAATCTTCCGGTGGATTCTGTGCCAATAAGTCTTTCAATCGGGGATGGTCAGCATAAAAACCACGATAGTCTGGCGGCAAAAGGGCAGCAATTCGGCACATGATCTCATCCGTGTACCGTGAAAGCCATTCCTGCCGGTTTTCACGATCCATTTCAGGCAGCATGTAAGGTTCACCAATCCGGACGATGACATGGGGACGACGCAACTGCAGGAAAGACTTGTTGATATTTTCCGAACCTATGATGCCTGCCGGGATAATGGGCACAGCCGCACGCGCGGCAATTAACGCCGCCCCTTGTTTTCCTTCAAGCATGCCCTTTGAATCACGACTTCGGGTGCCTTCCGGGGCAATCCCCACGATCTTCCCCTGTCGCAATTGGTCTAATGAATCCCGAAGCGCTGAAAAATCCGTCCTCGACCGATCCATCCATACCATGGTGCCAACTCGCTCCAGGATCCACTTAAAGAAAGGCTTTTCCTGATATTCCTTGGCAATGATCCCAACAAAGTCCTTACGGTCGGAGATCGATAGCAACAAGGGTGTATCCAGTCGACTCAGATGATTGGTCGTTAAAAGCGCCCCACCTTCCTTGGGAATTAATTCCTGATGGATGACTTCAAATCTCGTCAAAGTCCTTACCAGGAAGCGAATGGGCGCCAGGAAAGGTTGTTTAGGCAAGAAACAACCCTCCAACAACCATGAACCCAATGAGAGCGACTTCTTTAGGTAAACTCATGTACTGATTTTCCTTCTATTTCGTCGGTCATGGCAGATATCTCAGCCGCATTTTGATCGGCTAGCGTTCGTAAATGGCGATGAATCAAAAAAATAGTAACAATGGTTACGACCAATAAAAGCATAACAGGTGCGTTGAATAACAAAGTCTGCCAGGTGGTAATTTCTGATCCGATAAGATACAAAGGGGCGACCCCGCTCAACAGAGCCAATGTGTTCCACAAACCATGAAGAATAAAAGCTGATGATGTTTTCAGTGCCAAGCCCCCCCATTTCCCATCGCGCCAAGCCTTCGCCAAGCCCCAGCCGACCAGACCGGAGCCCAGCATGTGCATGGCGCCTGTCCCTGCCCGACCAATTGCCATCAAAAGCCAATCTTCAGCGGTAATAGCCATGGTGAAATACAGGATATTTTCAAGTAATGCAAATCCTGCCCCGCATAATAGACCACCTACAAAGCCCTCTTGGGGGGAGAATTTGCGCCCCACCATAAACCACAATGCAATCGGTTTCACGACCTCCTCAATGATCGGCATCACCCCGCCAAAGATTGCTACTACCCAAACAATCACACTGGGTTGGAGAATA
>CAZWDG010000193.1:0-4180 GCA_964633075.1 uncultured Candidatus Brevefilum sp. | reverse complement strand
CCCCTAGATTATTGTGTAAAGCTCAAACAATTAACTTAAAAGCAAAAAGAGTTTTAGAAGCAGATGTTGAGTGCTAGTCTATTGGTTCAAATTCTTCTTTACCCAATCCGCAATCAGGGCAAACCCAGTCATCAGGTAAATCTTCAAAAGCAGTTCCAGGTTCAATACCTGCTGTTGGGTCTCCTTTTGCTGGGTCATAAATATAACCACAAGCTATACATTCGTAAGATTTCATAAAGTTCTCCTAACTGTCTAATTCATCTCCAGATTCAAATGTTGGTGTTGGTGAGGGAGTCATATACTCCAAATAGCGTTGGGGAAACCATCCAAGGCGGCCTTCTTCATCCCTGACATGTACCCAAACTAAACCTTCAAAGATCTGCGTTTCGTGCAGATCAAAAAGAACCGAACTTGCCGACAATTGTGCGATGATTGGCCCTCCTGGTTCCTGAAAAAGATTGTTATAGGGAGGCATACCTGTTCGCTTTACCATCGCTGTCAGTGGTGTTGGCGTTGGGGGGACAATCGTGGCTGTGGGAGAGGGAGGTATTCTGGTTGGCGTTGATGTTGGTGTCCATGTGACTGTCTGGGTTGGTGTGTTCGTCCTCGTTGGACTGGGTCCTGATGTTGGCGTCGATGTTTCGGTGATAGTGGGTGTGTGGGTTGGTGGAACAAGCGGGTCCAGAGTCTCTGCTCGGACATGATTAACAATCAGAGAGACTGGTTGCTCCAGTAGTGAAACCATCGCTTGCTGTAAACCCACAACACGAGAGTGACTCAAGGGAGTGTTTGATCGGATAGTTATCTCAATGTGAATTTGTTGTTCTGCACGGATGATTGTCATGTCAACCAAATCTGCATTTTCAATTTCTGCGAGTTCCGTTTCAATGATATTATTAATCAAACGATTTTCCTGTGCCTGGGAGACCAAACGAGCACCCAGGATGGTAAGAGGAATTAATAACAATGCAGTTAATGAACCTGCAATCAGCAATGTTTTTGGTAATTTTCCATTGTTTCGAATTCTCGGAACAAAACCTTCAAGAAAAAAGACCAGTGTTGCTGCAAAAGCAATGGTAACGGCATTCGTGAGAAATAATAAAGCTGCTCCACCAGCAATATCCCACCTTCCAAGTGCTAATCCGATACCAATAGTCGAAAGGGGTGGCATGAGCGCAGTAGCAATAGCCACACCAGGTAACGCGGCAGAAAGATGCGGTTGTGCCATTGTGTATGCCGCAGCCAGTCCTCCTGCAATTGCAATGAGTAAATCATTGGGTGTTGGTTGCGTCCGGTTTATTACTTCGTTTGGGATCTCAAGAAGTGAAGGGACAAATGGAAGATAAATATTACTCAGGGTGAGCAAAGTGGCAAGCAGAATTGATATAAACGCACCTCGGATGAGAGCTGTCGCAGCATTGCGCGCAAGGTTAGGATCAGCGGTGATGGACCCCAAACCCACTCCTAAAATGGGGGACATGAGTGGTGCCACAAGCATGGCACCAATAATTACTGCGGGAGAATCATTGATTAATCCGAGTGTTGCAATACCCCCGGATAGAATCACAAGAAAAAAGTAATCAAAACCAGGGGATGAAGCTGTGCGAATTTTTTCAATCAATTCCTCACGTTGTTCATTAGAAAGCGGTTTGATATACTGTAAGAGCCAGGCCTGTAAACGGTTATTGTTTTCCATTGATTCTTAATATTGACTGATTTTAAAATTTTAACCAAAGAAATTCATAGGGATTAAGTGAAAATACGTTTGTATCTAAGCTGATTCTACCTCGATCTTCATTATGAATAAGCTCGGTCATTTGTCTGCCAGCAAATTTTGATAAATCCAACGAGAGGGTCTTTGATCGATCTGTCAGGTTCAGCACACAAAGGATAAAATCATCCTCATGCGACCTTAGAACAACGAGGAATTCCTTCATGTCTTCAGCTAAAAATCGATAATGACCGATAGCAAAGATGGGATTTGCTTTCCTTACGGCGATCAGATGCCGCATTTTATTAAGTAATGAATCTGGCTCTCGGTTTTCAGCAGCGACGTTGACATGTTTATAAGAATATTCCTCTGAATCGATTACCGGTGCAAATAGATCATCAGGATTCGCCTTTGAAAAGCCAGCATTTAAGCTTTCATCCCATTGCATGGGAGTGCGCACGCCGTTTCGGTCAAATAGCCAAATATTATCACCCATACCAATCTCGTCGCCATAGTACACAATCGGTGCACCAGGTAAGGAGAAGAGAAGGGCGTTGGCCAGCAAGATTTTCCGACGGTCATTATCCAGCAAAGGTGTCAGTCGCCTACGTATGCCAAGATTAAGCCGCATACGGGGATCAGGCGCATATTCAGCCCACATCCATTGTCGCTCTTCTTCGGTAACCATTTCAAGCGTCAACTCATCATGGTTTCTTAAAAATATGCACCATTGGGTATTTTCAGGAATGTCAGGCGTCTGTCTCATGATCCAATGGATGGGACGAGCATCTCCTTTTCTTAATGCCATATAGATTCTGGGCATGACGGGGAAATGAAAGCCCATATGGAATTCATCTGCCTCACCAAAATAAGGGCGGACGTCCTTTGGCCATTGATTTGCTTCAGCCAGGAGAATTTTATCCTCGTATTTTAAATCCAGATGGGAGCGGATCTTTTTTAGGATCGCGTGTGTTTCTGGTAGATTTTCACAATTGGTGCCCTCCCTTTCAATTAAGTAGGGGACAGCATCTGCTCTAAAACCGTCAATACCCATTTCAAGCCAGAAGTCCATCACATTTAACATTTCCTCGCGTACAGCAGGGTTATCGTAGTTGAGATCGGGTTGAGAGGCGTAAAACCGATGCCAAAAATAAAGTCCTGCTTTCTCATCATATGTCCAGTTGGACTCTTCGGTATCCAGGAATATGATGCGCGCCTCAGCATATTTATCCTTCGTTTCTGACCAGACGTAATAATCTCGATATTTCGAATCAGGATTAGAACGAGATTCTTGAAACCAGTGATGCTTATCAGAGGTGTGGTTGAGAACAAGGTCAGCAATTATCCGTAAGCCGCGTTTATGAGCTTCTTCCACAAGATTTTTGAAGTCATCCAATGTGCCAAAATCAGGGTGCACACCATAATAATCGGCAATGTCATAGCCATCGTCCTTCAGAGGTGATGGATAGATCGGTAAGATCCAGATGCAATCGGTACCTAAAGCTTGGATATAGTCCAATTTACTGATCAGCCCAGGAATATCTCCCTTCCCATCGCCATTAGAATCGCAATAAGCTCGGATATGTACCTCGTAGAAAACTGCGTTCATATACCAGGGCAATTTATTGACCGTCATACGACCTCCAGAGAGTTTGGTTTGTCTAATGATCAAGTGTTTTCAACTCGTTCAGTGCATTATAGTATAGTTTTATCAGGATTGTGAGATAAAGGATAAGCTTCCCACTTTAAGGTTTCACTTAAGCAGGGTGATCTTTTCAGCAACCATTCGAATTCGTGCACGCTCTTTGTCTTCTTCCATTAGACCTTCGACTAAAAAAGGTCCCATTTCCTGGAGAGCTAGATAATGCTGTCTGTAAAGTGCAGGTGAGATTGAAATTTGAAGAGTCCCCTCCAGGTCCTCGAGGTTGAGAAAACACATCGTTTGATTCGATTTGGTTCTAAAACGGCGTAAAGTCTGGCGCATCCCGAAAACTTTGATTTTTTCCCCAATTAAATCCTGGGCTTCCAATGTTGAAACCGCCCCAGCTGATTGAATAACATCGGCATATTGCTCGAGCGGAGACATCTGCAGGCTGAGCCCTAATATCTCCTGCTGGGCTGTAATTATTTGGTCGATGGACCAATCATCTTTATCCATCGATTGAGAAAAGAGCTGCATCTGACCAGGTCGTTGCCTGCGTGTTACCCTTGCCAATCCTTCAGGCACAGAAATTAAACCTTCAAGCGCGCCACACATAATTAAGTGTTCCGCTTCCTTTTTTTGTGGGTCAGCACGCAGTAGAAAATCTTCGAGGGAATGAAATGGTCGATGGTTAATGATGGCATTAATGGTCCGCTGAGAAAGGTCCCGGACCTGATCTAGCCCCATGTATAACTTCGGTTCGCCGTTAGGGTATTTGACAATAAACCGATGGTTTGAGTGGTTGATATGGGGGGGATTAATGTTCA
>CAZWDG010000192.1:0-4183 GCA_964633075.1 uncultured Candidatus Brevefilum sp. | reverse complement strand
TGATAGGGGTGGGGATTTCTGTCGGTGTCGCTGTTGGGGCTGTCGTTGGCGTTGGCGAAACCAAAGGGGTGGGCATAATGGCAGACACGGTCGTTTCGCCCTCATTAGAGATATTAATCTGGAGTATTTCCGACTGCATGGCCGGCTCGCTGGTCGCAGTGATTTCCAATCCGCCAGCAGCTTCAATCCGGTATAAAAATTTAGCAACGCCATCTGTGGTATTGGCTTCAAATTGTTGGGTTATACCCGGGTCTCCCAGAAGACTAAAATTAAACCGGACAACAGTTCCATCGGGTACGGTGTTTTGATTGTGATCATAGATCCGACCTGTGGAAATTGTGACTGTGTCACCAACAGAAAAATCCGGCTCTTGTGTTGGTTCTGGTGTTTGTGTTGGATCGGGTGACTCTTCCTCGGTAACATCTTCCTCACCCTCTTCCTGTAAGATCAAATTCAATGTGATGATCTGGTTGGGGTCGGGTGCTGTAACTGAAATCAAATCATAACCAACAGCATTCAAAGAGATTGGCAGTGCACCAGAAGGCGTCAGTTCTTTCATTATCACACGAGCAGCCACATCGAAAAATGAAGTTACCTTGCTGTAAAGGGCGTAATAGGCGGTCACTTTCGATATGTTGGTCGAGTCCAGGTAAGTTGGCAAACCCATAGCAAACACGATAATTTTTTTATCTCTAAGCAGACTTGGTCGTTCGGTTAAAATACGTTGAAGTACATTGGATGATGGAAAATCAGGGTCAATATCAAGTACGTTAAAAACTACCCATTCCGCATCCTGTAAACTTGGAATAATATAATCAGACGATCCATTTTCTTCATTATCCAGGGTTTCAGACAATTGAGAGAAGGTATACGAGACGACATTATAATTCTGGATCTGGTTGCTCGCTTCCTGTCCATATAAACCAATCAAAGCATCGGCGAGCTCATCTGTACGAGGCAGATTAATGGGAGGGCAGTCTTCACATTGTTGCCCCGTACGGACATCCGTGAAGATGAGAATATCTTCATACCATAAAGGTGCAGAGGGTAATAAAGTATCGATATCTTGAGTCGTAGGGCTGATCAAAGTTATCGCTTTTTGTGCAACATCAAAGGTCACATTTTGTGCATTACCTAGGGATTCAATATCAAAGCTCACGGGCAGGACCGTGTCAATCGAAAACTCACTAAATAATCCTAATTTTGCCTCAAGAATCCGCAAGACCGAGGCATCAACACGCTGGGCAAAAGCAGCATCCTCTCGATACTTCTGGACAAAATATTCAATGGTTTTGGTTAACGTCGTGTAGGCGTTGGGGTCACCACTCGCAACCATATCATCCAAATAGAGCATATCGTTACCCGCTAAAAAAGCGCTGAGGGTTACTTGCTTGGCGTCAAAGTTCGTCCCGTTTGGATCGAAGAACCGACGTACACCACCGCTTCCCAGGTTGTCACTGATGATTAAACCGCCACTTTCACGCCAGGCATTAAATTGCGGCAAAGCCATTAATTGCTGAAGGGCGTTGGTATCAAAACTGATCGGTCGAGTCGTAGCACGGATATTCCCCTGGAATCCTTGATACCGGATATGAGAGACCATCACCGCTCCGACCCTGCTGGGATCGCCAACACCAAGGTCTGTCACAGCAAAAAATGGCGCTAATTCTATTTGTTTTAACTGTTCTAAAGATTTACGAACCGTTGCGACCTCAAACTCGGGTGAACGATCGGAATTACCTATCCCCGGGAAATTCTGAGCCACAACCATTATCCGGTTTTCACTGCCTTGGTGCAGGCCGCTGACAAAGGATTTTGACATCTCGCCCACCCAAAAGGGATCGCCGCCAAAAGTATTGACCCCTAAGAAACTGGCAGCTTCACTGTTCGTAGTCTCGAGTACATCCAGATTTGGCCCCAAGAAGAGATTGATACCCAATTGATTTAATTCAGCGCCCAAAACCTTCCCAACCTGCTCTGTCAGACTGACATCCCAAGTGGCACCCATTGCCATATGAGAGGGAATCGTGGTTAAACCATTTAGAATTTGATCGCCCGGGAAACCATTTCCAATTTGATGTATTCCAATAAATAAGGGAATGTAAGTTGAACCAAAAACATCCCAGCCGCTTGTTGTTTCAATATTGCCTGAAGCGACATTCCAGGTCAGATTCTGTAATGCTTCGATCATCGCTCTGGCCCTGGCTATTGTCTCTTCTTCCTGAAAATTATTGTTATTAGCTGATAAAACAACCCCCCCGATCTTGTATTCCGTAATCAAATTATAAATATCAGTATTTTCGCCAACTTCTGATCCATCAAATGTAATCAGGAAGAGCTGACCAATTTTCTCCTGGGCACTCATGGCTTCCAAAACAGCCTCAGGGTCCGTTTGGATTTGAGCCCGAACTGACAGGATCGGTGTGTTGGTGAGAACCAGACCAAGAATGAGGATGAACCAGTAAATTTTCTTACGAGATCGCAAAATCAAACCTCCAGCACGCGTCTTGTTCTCAGAGGATCATTGGTAATAATGCCATCCACATCCAATCCAGCAAGACGCCGGATTTCCTCAGGGTCATCAACCGTCCACACATTGACCTGCTTGTTCTGAGTGTGTAAAGCAGCGACAAGTTTTTCGTCCACATCACTGAAAAAAGGATGGAGCGCATCGTAATTGAAAAACCGCCAGGCCCAATATTGGGCTTTATTTATGCCAGTAATTAACCCTATCACCACATCAGGAAGTCGTTTGCGAACACGCCCCAAGTTAAAAGGATTAAACGATGAGATCAATACCGATTCTTCCAAACCATAGGACTTAACCAATTTTGAAACTTCAATCGGCAAGGCATCAAAAATGGACGTGTAATTTTTCAATTCGATGTTGATCAGGAATTTTCCACCAAATCGCTCAAAAACCTCAATTAGACTGGGAATTTTTTCCCCATCCCCGGCGTCCAGCTTTTGAAGTTGTTCCAGGGTCAGATCCCGGACATGACCGGTGCCATTCGTGGTGCGATCGAACGTGTCATCATGGATGACAACAACCTGTTTGTCAGCACAAAGCATGACGTCCAGCTCAATCCCATCAGCATGATGATCAAGGGCTAATTGGAAAGCCCCCAGGGTGTTTTCGGGTGCATGCGCGCTGGCACCGCGATGTGCAATGATTTTCGGCATCGTCATTTCTCTTCTCCTATTTTGTCCCTAATTATAGCACGCGGGGATGAACATGTAAGCGATAAACGACCTTGCGGGGCTGTCTATTGATCAGAACGCTCTTAGGCAAGGGTTTCTAATATATGCCGTTCCTACATGCCATAAACCGATAACCTTTATCCAAAGAGGGCCCTTCCCCTAGCCAGGGCGGCTAAGCTCCTTTTAGTTTTTTGATTGGCTAAAAATAAACCAGCACAAGAATGAAAATTTTTTAGATCTCAAACCTTAAAATTTCACCAAATCCAATTGAGATTCGTGTAATTTCAGAACATTTGTGCTATAATAGACTTAAACCAACCAGAACATGATTTCTATTTTATTGAGGTGAACTTATGTTGCGTAGAATTATCCTGCTTCCCGCTGTTTTAATCGGATGTATGTTTGTGATTTGGGTGGGAACCGTGGCAGCTGCTCAAATGCCCTCACAAGATGGCATTGCCCTAACAATGACCGCAGCTGCTGATAACGAGGTGTTGAAGGCTCCTGAAGGCTCTCCCCCCCAGGAGGTTAACGCTGAGATCCTTTCTATCGGAGATCAACGCTGTCATCTCCCTCCAAGCTACCCTGAAGATATCCAGCGCTGGTGCTCGATCATTGAAGCAGCAGCTGACCAAACAGGGGTCCCCAGCAGCCTGATTGCTGCGGTCATGTTACAGGAAAGCGGCGGTGAACCGTTGAGTTATTCCAGCAGCGGCGCGGTGGGCTTGATGCAGGTCATGCCCCGGGACGGTCTTGCATCCGCGTTTATGTGCGTCAACGGCCCATGCTTTGCGTCTCGCCCGACTATTGAGGAGCTTCAGGACCCCGCCTTGAATGTGGCCTATGGCAGCCAGTTGTTGGCAGACCTGTATGCCAAGCATGGTTCCTATCGTGAGGCGCTCTTTCGCTATGGCCCCATCGATATGGGGTATTACTATGCAGATTTGGTGTTAAATATTTGGGGAAATTATCAATAAGTAAT
>CAZWDG010000191.1:0-4204 GCA_964633075.1 uncultured Candidatus Brevefilum sp. | reverse complement strand
GCATATGGCTTGGCAGCTCCTTCACCCGCGCAATGGCAAATTAAAGACGCTCCACAGATGGATGCCATCCTTCCGGGTGGCGATTTTGATGGGGTCCTGGTTTTGTCGGATTCGTTCGAAGGCGGAATGATTTGGGTCGAACAATTCAGTGCCAGGATGCCCGAAACACCCTTGAATTGTCTTGTCACTGCGCAAGCGGGACCGTTGCTCATCCCCTATTGGGAATCGGGGCAGGTCACAGGGATGGTTTCGGGACTCTCAGAGGCCAAGGCGATTGAGTCTGTGTTGGGGGAAGAAACGGAGATCGCCTATCGCTGGCGCGCCTATCAGGTGGGGATTCTGCTGTTGATCGTGATGATTGTTTTTGGGATGGTCTTTTCAGAAGATCGCCGGAAAGAAGAAGGGCAGGGCTTGAGATGAACCTGAGTGAACTGACCTGGGGCATCATCGGCCTTCTGCTGACCATTATGGTCTTGAGCTACCTTATCGGTGATAACTTTTTCTTTCGCCTTGCAGCCTACATTTTCGTCGGATTGACAGCGGGATACATCGCTGTGCTGCTCATCACTGAGATACTTTTGCCGAGGTTGATCCAACCGCTGGTCTCAGGGTCCATCCAATCACAAATCTGGGTGATTATCCCGCTAATTTTGGTCCTGCTCCTCTTTTTAGGTCAAATCAGGCGCTTTTCGGCACTCAGCAGCATCCCCCTGGCTTATGTAGCCGGTGTGGCAGCCGCGTTAGCCATAGGTGGGGCGGTCTTTGGCACCTTACTTCCTCAATCGCTTGCTGTGATCTCAGCATTCGACACCACAATCTGGGCTCAGGCGCCTGGCAGTCCCTGGTGGCGTATTTTGGAGGCTGTGGTGATGCTGATTGGGGTCCTTGGGACTCTCAGTTATTTTCACTTTGGTAGAAAAATAAAAATTAACAGCCAACACGATGCTGATAAGCGTTCGTTCCTATTTGAGGCTTTGAGCAAGGTTGGCCAGGTCTTTATTGGGATGACTTTGGGGGCAGTGTTTGCAGGTGTATTCTCATCAGCACTTATAGCCCTGATCGATCGGATTCTATTCATTGGTCGGATGATCCCCAGTTTATTAGGAGGGGGGTAATGGACGGCGAAAAAGCACTGACATTACTGTTAGGCCTTGATGTTGGTAGGATTTATACCCGTGCTGCACTTTTTGGCATCAGCGACAATAAATACCGCTTTCAGGGTGCTGCGATAGCCCCGACGAGCCTGGGGTATGGCAGCCAAATTGGAACAGGTGTGATTGAGGCGGTGCGGGATCTGCAACAAAAAACCGGACGAAATCTCCTGAGACCCACTGGCAGACCGTATCTAATGGATAAGGATATTCGTTTTGGCGTCGGTCAGACTGTATTGGCAACCTCTGCGGGTCCCTGGATAAAAGTTGCTCTCCTGGGTCTGACGACAAGCGGATCTTTGGCTGTTGGAACGACACTGTTGGATTCACTCCCGATAAGCATGGTGGGGACATTTGGCCTGGCAGAGCTACGGGATGAATCTGGGATCATTGAGCGATTGCTTCAATTGCAGCCGGACATGCTGATTCTGACTGGTGGTGAGGATCACGGCGCTGAGACACCTCTTGGACGCTGGGTGGAAGTTGCCAGGTTGGTGTGCAAATTAATGCCCGCCACAACCAGGCCAGGGATTCTTTTTGCTGGTAATCCCAAATTTCATGAGACCGTTAGACGGCGTTTAGAGCCCATTACCCGACTTTCTATCCTTCCCAACCTCCAGCCTATCACTGGGGAGAAGGACATCGTGCCCACTCAGGCGTTTCTTGACCAGATGATCGTGACGCATTGGGGTGATCAAGTGCCAGGGTGGATGGGGCTGGATAAGCTCCCCAGGAATCTTTCGGCCACCAAGGGTTTTGCCATTGGACGGATGGTCCGCTATCTCAGCCAGACGCTTCAAGGGGAGCGGGATGTTGCCAGGAAAAACGGTGTCCTGGCGGTTGATCTTGGTGGGGGATCGGCAGTCGCCTCAGCAGGCTTGCATGGCCGCTCAGAGGAGATTCTCTTACCGAACTGGGAAGATCCGGAAGAGGTGCCATCCGATCACCATCTCCGCAGCATTCATCAATGGACTGCTGCTCCTGTATCACCTGAAAGGGTTCAACAATATCTATGCAATCATGCATTACAGCCATCATTGGTACCTGAAACCTTGATTGAACTGGCTATATCCCAGGCGCGAGCGCGCGTCCAGTTACGGCAATTGCTTGAAAGATTGGCTGTGAATGCACCCTCGTTTCCCTATGATCCCGCAAGAGGACTGGTGGGGCATATTGAGCCGATCATCGCCTCGGGGGGGATCCTCACCCAAGCTGCAACATTAGGAGAGACAATGTTGATGCTTCTTGATGGTTTGCAGCCTTGGGGCGTCACGACGATAATCCTCGACCCCTATCATATCCTGCCTCTCCTGGGATTAATCGGGGAAATTGAACCGATTTTACCGGTGCAGGTGCTTGGATCCGATGTCTTCAACAACCTTGGCAGCGTGGTTGTCGCCGTCAGTGATGTGAAGGAAGGTGAAACGCTGTTGACGGTTGGGGTAAAAACTGAAACTGGGGAGCAATATGCCCTGGATATCCGCCAGGGATATTTACAGCGCCTGACCATTCCGCCTGGCATTCCCGTGGTATTGGATCTTAATCCCAAGCCTCATACGGATGTGGGTTTTGGTGGAAAAGGTTTGAGGGGGCGGGTGAAGGTGATCAGCGGGAGGCTGGGAATTGTTATTGACGCACGGGGCAGGCCTTTAAAACTTGCAGTGGATGACGAGGCAAGGGTGGCGCAACTTAGAAGCTGGTTGTGGTCCTTGGGCGGTTGAAATGGTTCGTACTTGGCAGGAAAGATGATAGTTGACGTTCTAAGAAAAGCATCGGTTTTAGAAATCTACAGGGTTCGCAAGCTGCCTCTTCCTGGGATGGTTAGAGTGATCACAGGTGAGTCGGTCACCGCAGAAGATGTCATTGCTCAGGCATCCATTCCAAGTCATGTACTGGAAATAGATGTCGCGACTGCTTTAGGTGTTGCAGCCTCTGATGTCTCATTGTGCATGATGCGCGATGTGGGTGAGGAACTGGATGAGGGCGATGTGATTGCCCAATCAATCGGTGCCATACCGCGTGTTGTCAGGGCGCCTGTAGCAGGAAGGTTGGTTGCCTTTCATCAGGGTAAGGTTACCCTGGCAACCGGAGAGTATTTGATTCGATGTCAGGCGGGGATGAATGGCAAGGTGCTTGATGTGATTCCGGAATACGGCGCTATCCTGACGGCAAGGGGAACCCTTCTCCAGGGTGTCTGGGGAAATGGCAAGGTTGGTTCTGGGGTTTTGAGCCTGGTGGAAGATTCCTTAGATCGCCCATTAGAGGGGGACATGCTTGAAAACCTTGAAAGTGGAGCAGTGCTTGCTGTCGGTTTTTGCCAGGATAAAAAGTCTTTGGACAACCTCGTCGCGAAGGAAGTGAAAGGGTTGGTTCTGGGATCCTTATCGCCCGATTTGCTTCAGTATGTCAAAGCCTTGCCGATACCGGTGATCGTTTTACAGGGATTTGGACTGCTTCCACCAGATCCGATCAGTTTTGATCTTTTGCGAACGCGTATCGGTGTCATTGCCAGCCTTAACGCTGGTTTACCGGATATATTGAACGGTAACCGCCCTGAGGTGGTCCTTCTCCATGAGGAGGATAAACCTGAAGAGGACCTTGGTTTTCGCTCCAGTGTTCTTCCTGGTCAACGGGTACAGGTGAATTCGGGGGATCATTACGGTCAAACAGGGGTGGTGTTAGACATCCCAAATCTGCCTACAAAGTTTGAGAGTGGGGTTGTTGCACTTCCGGCTGTGATTCGATTGGAAAATGGGGAAATAATCACAGTCCCAGGTCAAAATCTGTTCATTTTGGGCTGATCTAAGCACACTCTTATCATCAGCTCACGGAATAATCCGTGACTCTCCTAATCTGCTGTGGTTGTAGGGGTTTGTGTAATCACGAGCGAACCTAACAGCCACCCTCTTTCACCACTTTCCACGCGTACCCATAACCAGAGACGATTATCCTGAGACCTGAAGGTGTCAAAGATCTCGATTGAATCCCCATTATTGACATAGTTGATGACTGGTGCATCAAACCCGGGAGATTCCCGCAGGACGGCACCGGTT
>CAZWDG010000190.1:0-4208 GCA_964633075.1 uncultured Candidatus Brevefilum sp. | reverse complement strand
TGCAGATACCTTAATGGGTCTTGTTAATATACGATCATTAGAACAACAAGATTGACCTATTTAGTAAACTTTTACTCAGTTTAATCATATCAGAATCACTTGTTATGCGATCAAAAAGCTTTTTTATGTCCTTTCAAAGTGAATGCCTGGCCTTTTCCTTGATTCGGTTGGATAAATTGGAGAAGCGTTTCGATACTTTGTCATTATTTATCGCTATATGTAATGCTTTAAGATTCCCTACCATGACACATAAATTCATCGCCCTGGTAACAGCTGTGTAGATCAAATTGCGTTGAAGCATCACATAATGCTGGGTAAGGATGGGCATTACAACAGCAGGAAATTCGGAGCCCTGGGATTTATGAACTGAGACTGCATAAGCTAATACAAGTTCGTCCGCTTCGCAAAAATCATAACGCACCTCCCGTTCTTGGTCCATTTTCACAAAAAGCACTTGGTCGATTTGATCGATTTGTGAAATCCGCCCGATGTCCCCATTGAAGACTTCTTTATCATAATTGTTGCGGATTTGCATGACCTTGTCCCCCTCTCTAAAAACCCTGCCGAACAGCCTGGATTCAACTTTTCTCGGGTTGAAGGGATTCAATTTCGCTTGAAGTTGTTCGTTCAGAGCGTCGACGCCTGCCAAACCGCGATATAATGGCGTTAGGACCTGAATCTCGTCGATCGGATCCAAACCAAACTTTTCTGGAATACGTGTAGAGACCAAATCTACAACCCACTCAGCGGCCGTTTCAGCATCTTCCGCAGGAAATAAGAAAAAGTCCCCCCTTTTTGAATGTGAAAACAGAGGTAATTGACCATGATTGATGCGGTGTGCGTTCTTGATAATGAGGGATCCTTCTGCCTGGCGAAAGATCTTAGTCAATCGCAGCACAGGCACCTGGTCACTGGCGATGATATCCCGCAGGACATCCCCCGCCCCCACTGAGGGTAATTGGTCCACATCCCCGACAAAAAGGACTTGGGTACCCGGTCTTATAGCTTTTAGAAGGCTGTATGTTAATAATAAATCCAACATGGAGGCTTCATCCACAACCAGGAAATCTATTTTCATTGGATATTTTTCATGATATTGAAAACCCTTGCCGGGTGTGAATCCTAAAAGTCGGTGGATTGTACTCGCTGGGCGGGATGTCGCTTCAGATAGCCTCTTAGCAGCTCTTCCAGTTGGCGATGCCAAGGCGTAGCGTAACTGGTTGTTTTCAAGGTGTTGAATCAAGGCTTTTAAACAGGTCGTTTTTCCTGTACCCGGTCCGCCAGTAAGGATGCTCACCGGGCTAACAAGCACCGTTTCAAGCGCTTTTTGTTGTTCTGACGAAAATTGATCCGTTGCATTGAATTTTAATTGCCCTTGTTTAGGTTTAACAGGATAAGCCATGAGTTTCTGGATCAATTTTGCCACACCCTCTTCGCTGTAATAAAAGGGGGTGAGATATACAATTGGGTCACTATATAGTGATATTGATGTTTCCTTGATTTTTGGACTGCCGATACTTTCGTTTGTGTCATAGGAGATGGTATCTTTTTTTATTCTTTCTGCTGAAACAAGCCTCTCTAATCCAGATTCAATCAACGTATTGTCTATCTCAAGCAGTTCTGCTGCTCGATCGGTGAGTTTACGAATAGGCACATACACATGACCTTCATTGACTGCGTCATTGATTGCATACACAATGCCAGCCTCAATGCGTGATGGATGATCACTCGATAATCCCAAATCTTGGGCGATGCGATCGGCTGTCTTGAAACCAACACCATAAATATCCTGTTCTAATTGATAGGGATTCTCCTGCACAATTTCAAGCGATCGATCTCCATAGGTCTTGTAAATTTTAACAGCAAGGTTGGTGCTGACCTTGTGATCATGTAAGAACAACATGATCTCTTTTACATGACGCTGTTCCTCCCAGGCTTCAATAATTTTCGTGGTACGCTCTGGGCCTATCCCCGGTACATTTTTTAGTTGCTGAGGATCTTTTTCAATGATTTCAAGGGTTTTCTGTTTAAAATGTTTGACAATTCGCTTGGCTAACTGGGGACCGATCCCCTTGATCATGCCTGAACCAAGGTAGCGCTCGATGCCAGTAATGGTGACAGGCAAAAGTTTCTCACAACGATCGATGTTAAACTGTAACCCGTGTTTGGGATGCGTACGATAATCCCCCTGCAGCCGTACCTGTTCACCAGGTGACAACTCTGGCATGTTCCCAACAGCGGTTAACAGGCCATCAAGATTCAAACCGGGGATGTTTCCTTTGGATTTTGCATCAGGACGTAACCTGAGAACTGTGTAGCCATTTTCCTCATTGTAATAGGTAATTCGCTCAACAACGCCGATGATATCTGTCATGATCACAGTATACTGGAATATCGACAGATTTTGTTGCAAGAATTGGGCAACAAAAAAACCTTAATAATTCAGATTCCTCTTATGAATGAGATTAATTCTTGAACCAGATGGCAGATAATGTAACTGTGAACATGAGACGCTTTAAAGGCATCATTGCCAACAGACTAATGACTCAATTCTCTTTTGGTCAAAAGTATAATAGGCTGATATGTCTTAAAGAACTGCTTTAAGTAAAATTGAAATTAAAGAAAAAGGATGAACATTCTTAATAGAGATTAAATCATTCACAGGATAATCAACAGGATAGACAATGACACAAAAAATTCTGATTTTTGATATGGACGGTGTTTTACTAACGCCACATGGCTATCACCTTGCTCTGCAAGCATCCGTTCGCAGAATTGCGCTTTTCTTGGGGGCACCTCAAATCATATTGAACGAAGACCAGATCGCGAAATTTGAGGCATTAAATGTGACGAATGAATGGGACACGATCGCGATTTTTACAGCTTTGATCCTTGTTGAAGTCTGGAAAGTTAATCCCAGCATCAGGTTGAAAGGTTTTCCTCAAAATACAGAAATGATCATCCGACAACCTCTGAACTTCAGTGAATTTATCGATTCATTTGAATTAGCAGATTCGTTACCAGGACATGCGGCATTTCAAAAAATAATCGATGACAATCCTGCATTAAACCACTCTCAACGTACGCACCTTCGTGAGATACTGTTCCATTGTCGGGATATTTATCAATCACTCACACTGCCTATCCACCAAGAGATCGTACTGGGCAGCAAGCTGTTCCATGAGACATATCAAATAGAACCAATACTTAATTGTGAAAGTTCTCTTTTGAAATTTGGTCAACCCTTGTTGAATACTGAACAAGCAAAGCGCTTGAGATTTTGGCTTTCAAACGCAAACCATTGTGCTGGCATCCTGACGAACAGACCAAGTAAAGCGCCTGATGGATTTCTCAGTTCTCCAGAAGCCGAATTAGGTGTAAATTTGCTTGGTTTTTCTGACCTTCCCTTTCTTGGATCGGGTATCTTAGCCTGGTTTGCTGCCGTACACTGTCATCTGCCAAGTCATGTCTTTCTTAAACCCAATCCCGTTCATACATTGGGTTTGATGCAGATGTGTTTGGGATGTACAACGAAATATGCCCTTCAAACAGCCGTTTCAGTGTGGCGAGGTGAGGGTGATCGTTCTGACTGGTCAGTATTCAATGGCGCCCGAATAATGGTGTTTGAAGATTCGGCAAAAGGTTTACAAAGTGCCATGGAAGCATGTGATTTGCTATCGCATATGGGTGTTTCAATCGAGTTACAATTGATTGGCGTAGCGACAAATCCGATTAAGCGTCAGGCTCTGGTAAAATACTCAGATGAAATTATTGAAGATATTAACCAAATTGTCTGGGATGACCTTTAGGATTTCCCGTGAAGACAAAAAATAATCAAATAAATGAATATGGAGAAAACTGATGACAGAAGAGAAAAAAAGTAACGAAAATACAACGCCCATAAGCCCCACCCCTCCCGAAATTAAGGAGACAACCTCTGTAACCAAGCACTCGATCATACTCCACGATAACGAAATTTCATACACTGTCACAACAGGAACAATCGTTTTGAAAGAGGAGGATGTTGAGGAAGGTGAGAAACAAAAAGCGAGTATATTTTATGTCGCCTATACGAAAGATGCCGAAAATGACAAAAGACCCATTACTTTCTCCTTTAATGGTGGTCCCGGGTCATCCTCCGTTTGGCTCCATCTTGGATTTGTCGGTCCAAAACGCGTGCTGATGGATGATGAGGGTCAGCCGATCGG
>CAZWDG010000189.1:0-4215 GCA_964633075.1 uncultured Candidatus Brevefilum sp. | reverse complement strand
TAATAATAGCTATCCAACAGTTGGTGAGTGGGCCTTGGGTATCCTTGTGATGGGCTTTGGAAGCAGTTTAGCCTTCCTGGTTGGTCACTTATGGTGGGGGTCACCCCGCTGGGGTATTCGTTCTGGCTTATGTGCGTTGATTGGAGCGCTGTTAGCTTACACTTATCTTAATTTAGGCACTGAGGGGACGCGGTTCTGGATGGAAAAATCAGGGACAAGTTTTGTGGTTGAGATCATTATCGCAGGCTTGCTGCTTGGTTGGATTGGTGCTTTGATTTGGTGGATGCTGACAGCCGGTCGTTATCCTCGACGAATGAGTCAATGAGCTTGTATCTTGTTAACCTGATGAGGGGGAAGGATTGTTATTTGCCTCTAAAAATTGCGTAAAAGTGTGAGCAGGAAACTGATCACCATTAACGAACCAGCGAGTGCGACCAATATTTTTTCGGGCTTTTGTATGAAATTTGGCTGGAGCCTTTTTACCCGGTAGGGCTGGGTGATCGGTGCGTCTTCTACAAAAAGGGCTTTGATTAAAGCTTCGACATCCTTCGGTCGGTCTTCCGGGTGCAACGCCAGCGCCCAGTGGACGGCACGCTCGGTTCGTACGCTTACTGCCGGGTTGATCTCCCTGATTTTGGGAAGATGACCCGGGTTGAGGAACCGATCACGAACATTTGTTGGCGGCTGATTGGTCAAAAGATGATACAGAGTCCCACCAAAAGCATAAATATCGCTGCGCGCATCCGTGTGACCCGAGTCCCCACCGTATTGTTCCAGCGGTGTGTAGAGTGCTGTACCCTGACCCTGCAAGATCGTGATGGTCACTTCGCCAGGCGCAAGCATCTTAACCAAGCCAAAGTCTACCAGTTTGATCAGTCCATTGGGGGTGAGTTTGAGATTACTCGGTTTGATATCTCGGTGAAGGATGGGTTGTTCTTGTGTATGCAAGTACGTAAGCGCACTGGCTAATTGACTGGCCCAATCAAGCACATCCTTTTCTGCAAGGAAGGTCCCCTTTTGACGGGCTTCCATCATCATTTCTCGCAGGTCGTTCCCAGGCACATAATCCATAACCAGGTAGTCTCGATCTCGGACGGAGAAGAAATCAGAAACTTTTGGCAGATTGGGATGGTCGAGCCGTGCTAAAACCGTTGCTTCGCGTTGAAATTGGTCACGCGCCTCCTTGAGCATCTCCTCTGGGAGGGCGCGATCATATTCCACCTCTTTAATGGCGCATAGGCGCCCTTCAAGGCGTTGATCTTCAGCGAGGTAGATGCTCCCCATACCTCCTTGACCGATAATTTTCTTGACCTGATACCGGTTGCGAAGCACCGTTCCAGTCTTAATCGGGACTGGCATCGTATCCTACCTCCAAGGTTGATTCTCAGCGCATCAGCGATGAGCCGTCCTGTATTGATCATTTTGCGGTCTTGTTTTCGGCGTTTGACCGTTTTGAACTTTTCCGGATGCACGGAGCGTCTCTGGGTGGCTGGGATCCGGTTCGTTCACATTTTAGTGATAATTTTACCAGACTAAGCGGATTATGTATAATGGATGATAGCGGTTCGTCCCTTTGTATTCAAGGTAAAATCATCTTATGGCTTCCTATGTCGAGGTAGCAATCAACCTGCCACAAATCTCGGGTAGTTATCATTATCACCTCCCGCCTGATTTGTTGGGTGCTGTTGTCCCTGGTTCCTTGGTGATCGTGCCCTTTGGCGCGCAGCGAGTTCAAGGGGTTGTCCTGCGATTTATTGAGATCCCTGAGGTGGCTGAAACACGCCCTGTGGAGGAGCTTGTGGATGAAAAGCCAGCTCTGACGGCCGCTCAGATGGAATTAGCCAGATGGCTTGCCGAGGAGACGCTTGCACCCTTAGGCGCCTGCATCGATCTCATGCTCCCACCAGGCTTGAGTCAACAAACCGATACCTTGATCCATTTGAACGCAACTCACGAAATTGATTTGACCGAGCTTTCTCCTGTTGAAAAGCGGATCGTTAATTTACTGAGGAAACGCGGCGACTTGCGTGCACGTCAGATCGATGCGTCGATCCGCCATGTTGAATGGCGAGGTGTGCTGCGGAAGCTTGCACGAGAGGGAATTCTTCAAACACGCGCCATTCTTCCCGAGCCGCGCGTTCGCCCCAAGACGATTCGAAAAATCTCCCTGGCGATCGATCCTGAAATCATACCCCAGCTTGAAAAACCGCTCAGCCGGATTCATAAAGTGCACGATCGCCGGTTGCATATTCTTGGATACCTTGCACGCAAAGCGCAGCCTGTGAGACCAAATGAACTCTACGAAGAAACTGGTGCGAATTCTGGTGATCTCAAGGCGTTGCAAGAGGAAAATTTGATCACAATGATAGATGTCCAGGTATGGCGGGATCCCCTTGAAGACATCACTTATATTCCAGGGTCTCCCCCAGAGTTGACCCAAGATCAAAGCCACGCCTGGAAACAAATCGAGATCGGTTTGGCTGAGGCACGGGACGGAAATGCCCCTGCCCCGTTCCTGTTGCATGGGGTTACAGGATCAGGGAAGACCGAAATCTATTTGAGGGCTGTAAAAAAGACCCTGGATATGGGCAAACGGGCGATTGTGCTCGTACCGGAAATCTCTCTCACCCCTCAAACCGTCCGGCGCTTTTTATCCCGTTTCCCTGGGAAAGTCGGCGTGATTCATTCCCAACTATCATCAGGGGAGCGATATGATACCTGGCGGCGGGTAAGAAATGGTGAACTGCCGGTGATCATCGGGCCTCGCAGCGGCTTGTTTATGCCGCAAGAAGCGCTCGGCTTGATTATCGTTGATGAGTGCCACCATGACTCCTATGATCAGCAGGAGGATCAACCCTACTACCGTGGTGCCGCCACAGCGGTGGCTTATGCCAAACTTTCAGGCGCGGTCGCTCTCCTTGGTTCTGCGACGCCGCTGGTGACCCAGTATTACCAAGCTGTCAGCGGACCTTGGACATATATCGCGCTTCCCAAGCGGATCCTGGCTCATCAGGAGGCAATCGCTTATCATGCGCGCCAGTTGGGAATTGCGCTGCCGGTTAAAATTGGCGAGGGGCAAACAGCCGACCTGGGATTGCCAAGTGTTTCCATTGTGGACATGCGCCAGGAGCTTAAAAAAGGCAACCGCAGCATTTTCAGCCGTGAATTACAGACGTCCATTGAGCATGTTTTGGATACGCATCAACAGGCGATCCTTTTCCTCAACCGGCGCGGTACGGCAACTTACGTATTTTGTCGGGCTTGTGGATATGTGGTCAGGTGTCCACAGGACGATAAGCCACTAACCTATCACCATGACCAAAGAAAACTGGTCTGTCACACATGTGGGTATCAGCGAAATATACCGAAGACCTGCCCGGTGTGTGGGAGCAACCAGATACGTCAACTGGGAACTGGCACTGAAAAGGTGGAACAACTGGTTCATGAGCGTTTCCCACAGGCCAGGACACTGCGCTGGGACGCAGATACTACCCGAAGAAAAGGCGCTCATGATCGGATCTTGACAGCATTTATCCGTCAGGAGGCGGATATCCTGATTGGTACGCAAATGCTGGCAAAAGGCTTGGACCTTCCCCTGGTGACCCTGGTAGGGGTGATCCTGGCAGAAATAGGCTTGAATCTGCCGGATTATCGCGCCACTGAAAGGACCTTCCAGGTATTAACCCAGGTCGCCGGTCGGGCAGGGCGTAGTCCGCTTGGTGGAAAAGTGGTGGTACAAACCTATGCGCCCGATAATTATGCCATCAGGACAGCAGCACAGCACGATTACAAGGGATTTTATGAACAGGAAATGGCTTATCGGCGCTTGTTGCGTTATCCGCCTTTTGCTAAGGTGGTCCGCTTATCTTACCGCCATCGGGAGTTGACAAAAGTCGAAGAGGCTGCAAGAGCGCTAGGCGAACAGATCAGGCAATGGATCGCAGCGGAAAGCCCTCGCACAGAGATGATCGGGCCTGCGCCTTGTTTTTTCTCAAAGATGTACGGTCAGTACCGCTGGCAAATCGTCTTGCGCGGCCCTGACCCGACTGACTTTGTCCGTGATCGCAAATTACCAGACTGGATTGTTGAAATCGACCCGACGAGCTTATTATAAAATGGTTACTACTCAGGCAATCCTGCTGTTGAAGAGTGGGGGTGTGGTTTGGCGGTGGAGCCGCCAAACCACACTCCCCAATTCCCAAGCAAGCTGAGTAG
>CAZWDG010000188.1:0-4223 GCA_964633075.1 uncultured Candidatus Brevefilum sp. | reverse complement strand
CCCAAAACCGTCCACCCTTCAAAGTTATCAGCCACCAGGCATTGATCGAAATTGCCCAATCTCCCCCAAAACAATTGGGCGAACTGGCAAAACTTCCCTCAATCAGTGAACAAGTGATAAAACGCTATGGTAAAGGTTTGATGCAAGCCATCCACAAGGGCAAAAATGCCCCACCAGAATACCCGCCCTATTTTCAGCGTCCACAAAATGCTGTCCTCGATCGGATTGAGACCTTGCGCGAGTGGCGGAAGCTCGCCGGACGCAACCTGGGTGTCCCATCAGATGTCATCCTTCCGCGGGATGTGATCAATCGGATTGGTTGGGAGGGACCAACGTGTTTGGATGCGCTGGAAAAGCTAATGGGAGATGTTCCCTATCGCTTTGAACGTTTTGGGGATGAAATCATGCAAGCATTACAAAATGGAGAGATATAAACATGAAATTGACCTTTTACGGCGCTGCGCAAACTGTTACCGGGTCCAAACACCTGATCGAAGTTAACGGCAAGCGGATTTTGCTGGAATGCGGCCTTTTTCAAGGCCGGCGGAGTCAAACCTATGAATTCAATTTAAATTTCGACTTTGATCCTGCAAGCATCAATGCGGTCATCCTCTCTCACGCGCATATCGATCACAGCGGCAACCTCCCAAACCTGGTAAAAAAGGGGTTTCGAGGACCTATTTATGCCACCAAAGCCACCCACGACCTGGCAGATATCATGTTGATGGACTCGGGGCATATCCATGAGTATGATGCTGAATATCTTAATAAAAAACAAGCCAAGAAGGGGCTCCCGCCGGTGATCCCCCTGTACACAACGGCAGATGCAGCCCGCACGATGGAATACTTTCATGAGATCGCCTATTCTCAGCCATTTCAACCGGTTCGGGGCGTGACGGCACGTTTTTTAGAGGCTGGTCATATCCTTGGGTCTGCGGCCATCCTGCTTGACATCGAAGAAGATCATCAAAAAACCCGTCTATGGTTTTCAGGAGATATCGGTCGACCTGATATCCCCCTTCTGCGAGATCCACTCCTTCCCGGGGGCTTTGATGTCGATGTGCTCCTGATGGAATGCACCTATGGCGATCGACCGCATGATGACATCAACCAGGCTTTTGATGAATTAGGAGCTGTTGTCAATCGAACCATTCGGCGCGGCGGTAAAGTGATCATTCCTGCTTTTTCCGTTGGACGCACGCAGACCTTAGTCTATTATTTGAATGAAGCCATGTCGTCAGGGGAAATCCCCACGGTGCCTGTCTTCGTTGATAGCCCATTAGCTGTTTCGGCTTCTGATATCTATCGCCGGCACCCGGAATGTTTCGACCAGGAGACCTGGGATTTCATCGCGAAATATCGTCATCCAGCGCTTGACTTTGATGCGCTGACCTACACTCGCTCCGTGGAGGAATCTAAAGCCCTTCATGATCGAAGGGACCCCATGATCATTATCAGCGCCTCTGGTATGGTGGAGGCAGGGCGCATCCTGCACCATGTGAAGAACAACATCGATGATGAACGTAATACCATCTTGATCGTCTCGTGGCAGGCGCCCGATACACTTGGCCGGCGACTTGCTGACCGTGAACGTGAAATCCGCATCTTTGGTGAATCCTATTACCGCCGGGCACAAGTCGAGACCATCAATGGTCTTTCTGCGCATGCCGGACAGGGGTTTCTCAGCGAATACGCACGTTCCGTGGCAGGGCAGGCCAAGCAAATCATCCTTGTGCATGGTGAACAGGAAGCTGCTAATATGCTTCAAGAAAAGCTACAAGCAATCAGGGGGATACCCCCCATTCACTTCCCCGAACGTGAAACCACCTTTGAGCTTTAGGCCTTGGTTAACGCCCTCACTAAAAGCGAGTATAATGGATGCCTGCATGCTGGAGAGGTGCCAGAGTGGACGATTGGGGCGGTCTCGAAAACCGTTGTAGCCCTTGGGGCTACCGAGGGTTCGAATCCCTCCCTCTCCGCTGACCCAAGACCCTTATAAGGGTCGAGGGTTGATTGCTTCAAAGGACAACCTCAAAAATTTTCAAATTAGATTGTAAACGGTTTTGTCTTGATCTCTTCCAGATTTTCCCATCTATCAGCGGCTTAAAAAATTCCCCCAAAAAATACTTCAGGAGGGTGTCGCGCGAGATCAAATTTGATAAAATGCCAATAAATGCCATCAAGTAAGGGAAAAAAGAAAAAAACAACCTCGCGACGGATCCCTGGATATTTCCTTTTGCTGGTCGGTTTGTCAATCGGCCTGGTTTTTAGCGCTTTTGCCCTGTGGGTGAACCTGGAAGGGATGTCCTTTTGGGGCTATCCTGAATCGATTTCCACCAACCCCGATTTAAGAGTTGAGGCAGAAATTTCAAGGCTGAACTGCCCTGTGCTCCTGGCAGAGGGTGAAACAGATGTGATCAGTGTCATGGTCAGCAACCCCTATGACAGGGCAACCCGTGCGTATGTCAAAGCTCATATCAGCATGCCAGACCGACTTGAAAATATGGTGCGGCGGACCAGGAGCGCCTCCCTTGCCCCAGGGGAAGAAACTGAGTTCCGCTGGCAGATCAGTTCTGAAAACACCATTTTCGACCACGTGATTCTTGCGCGTGTCTTCCTGAAATTGACCGAGGGGCATCCTCCAGCGCGCACCCAGCATTGTGGTATTATGTCCGTCAACCTATGGGGACTCTCAAGTAATTTGATCCTTGTTTTGGTTGTCGGTAGCAGCCTATCCTTTATGCTCGTGGGCGCGTACATCCTTTGGCTGGCGAGATCCAGGGATGTGAAAAAGAAAAATTTGGCTTTGAAGGTTACCTTGATGATTGGTGCACTTACCATGATCAGCCTTGTCAGCATCTTGTTTCGGACTTGGGAAATCATCCTGATCGCATTGGCCTTTGTTCCGGTCATTCTCTTCTCCGCCATCAGTTATCATTTTGGCAGGATGGATAGCCAGTACAATTGATCGGTACGGATAGGCAAGCTCATACGCTTGAGGAGAGGTCCAATTGATCCGGGTACTGTTCGGGAAAAGGGAAAAATCCCAGAATATCGTTATAAATCACATAGGGTGATTCTTTCCCCAAATGACACAACCGGGCAATCGGTAAAACACGTTGATTGGGAAATCTCACCCCCTTGGGGGTAGTGAGAAATTCCTGTTGAATCATTGGATAAGCTTCTTTAACTTCATCTCTTCCGGACAGCTTGGGTTGTCGGTTTGTGAACGCTGGTAGACCCTGAAACCATATTTGAAGTAGAAAGAACGTGTTAATTCATATGGTCTGTAATCGACAGAATCCCCCAGAGTATAAGTAGCCAGTTCTAATATGCCGATATCCCGGCAGTAATCTTCGGCAGCTTGCAAAAGACGCCCCCCAATTCCGCGCCGATGATAGTCAGGATGAACACCTAACCAACCAATATTGACCCGTCCCTCAGCCACATAAAGTGTGATAAACCCCAAGATAGTCTCCCCTCTTACAGCCACAAACACTTTCTGCTGGCGCAGGTCGACGGGAATGGCGCGCGTCCGTGCTTGCCACAATCGTATTACTACTATTTCTCACATAAATTCGATAGTAATTAGCCTTATCCACCGAATTCCAATCAAGAACCACATTTGATCCAATGGGTTAGACAGGCGCATTAACCGAAGTTCCAATCGGTGCTGGAGCCACTAAAGTTGGAGCCGTCGGAGCTCCATTGTCATCATTGGCACAATTTGCATAACAAAATCTACTTTGTCCACATTTCACACTACAAAATTCACTTTCCACACACAAAGTTCTTGAAGCAGATTCTGCCGTTCTACTTCCATTATTACTTCTTACTTTCCAGGTAACTACACTGTCACCTGTTGTTGGTGTCCAGGCTTTTATGGTCGTAGTTGAAGCCACATCAACCCAATTCAGCAAGTTACAGGTACTACCCGACATAACACACACTTCATATTTATTACTATTGGGACAACCTCTACCCCAAGCTGTAATTGCATCCCAATCTAGATTGACAGCTGAACCAACGTTAACAGTAGTCCCATTAGCCGGAGCTGACAAAACTGGCTTAGCAGGATTACTTACAGCGCAGGTTGGAGTTGCAGTTGGGGGTTTAGGCGTCGGCGTACTTGTTGGCCCATTTACTGCGCAACAACCACCAGAATGAGAGCTAGCAACTTCCGGACAAGTCGGCGGCGTAGCATCATCAGCACATTTAACGCC